>NZ_KV821338.1:0-265402 GCF_001815635.1 Corynebacterium sp. HMSC075D04 | reverse complement strand
GGAGACCTCGAGCAGCGGCTCGTCGACCTCAACCGTGTCGCCGACTTCCTTCAGCCACGTAGTGATCGTGCCTTCGGTGACTGACTCGCCCAGCTCGGGCATCTCAACAGAGTGCGCCATGTTTAAAGTCTCCTCATTGAAACGTTGGAAGCTATACGGCACAAAGCGTACCTGCATCCACACACGTTCGTTGCCCAAGGGGTGACCTAATTGCTTAGACAGGCCCGTATGATGTGGGGCGTGTTCAACCTGTTCGGCAAAGGCAAGAAGTCCACGACGTTCAAACCGCCACGGGCACCGGGCGAGACAATCCGCCCCGACGACGCGCAATACTTGCGCGATTGGGTCGCCGGCCGCACGTTCGTGGAAGGCTTTGTCGAGCCAGAAACCATGGTCAACGAGATGTCCGTTGTTCTTGTCGACGAGCACGGCAACTACACCCGACGCCGCATCGGCGGCCCCAAGGGCATCGACGCCGTCTCCAAAATGCTGGGCATCTTGCTTTACGACGTCGAAGAGACCGGTTACCCCGACCGCATGCGAAAGAAAATGGAACAGGAACGCATCCTGCGTAAGCGCGAGGAACAAAAAGAACGCCGCGCCCGGTTCGAGCGCGGCGAAAACCCGTACAGCTAGACGGCTTCTGCGCCGTCCCGTGCCTGCTACGCTGCCCCCGCCCGACCCATACGGCTATGCGGTGGCCCGCACCCCATACCCGCACATGGTGAGGATGCACTGGTGAAGATGCCTGGTTTTACGCATCTTCACCAGTGCATCCTCACCATCTAGGTCTTGGTGGCTTGAGCCAAGCAAAACTATGCCGCTGCATAGTCCTGCCGGCTGGAGACCGGCTCGAGACCAGGGGAGACTATGCAGCGGCATAGTGGCGGGGCGCTGTCACGGCGCTGCCGAAGCGCCACAGAGCGCTACCAAAGCGTCACAGCGCTACAGCCCCTACTTCGCAGCCAGGCGGTTGAGCGCCTCGAGGATTGTGCGGACCGGGGCGCCGGTTGCGCGCTTCGGGGTGTAGCCCCAGGCGCCGCCGCCGTTCCAGGCCGGACCGGCGATGTCGATGTGAGCCCACTCGACGTTCTCCGGCACGAAGCGGGAGAGGTAGAGGCCGGCGAAGAGCATGCCGCCGGTGCGGGCGTTGTGGGTGTTGCGGATGTCAGCGATGGGGGACTTCAGCTCGTCTTCCTGCTCCTCGAGAAGCGGCATAGCCCAAGCCTGCTCACCGACGGCACGGCCTGTCTCGGCGATGAGGTCGCGCAGGTCGTCGGACCCCATCACGCCGGAGGTGCGGTTGCCCAGGGCGACCAGCTGTGCGCCGGTGAGGGTTGCGGTTTCGATGAGGTAATCGGGGTTGTCCTCGCAGGCGCGGGCGATGGCGTCGGCAAGGACGAGGCGGCCTTCGGCGTCGGTGTTGATGACCTCGCTGGTGATGCCGCCGTAGTGGGTGATCACGTCGCCCGGGCGGGTGGCGGTGCCGGAGGGCATGTTCTCGGCCAGGGGCAGCCAGGCGTCGATACGCACTGGCAGCTCAAGGCGGGCGGCAGCGGCGATGACGCCGAGCTGTGCTGCGGAGCCGCCCATGTCGGAGATCATGTCCTCCATGCCGGAGCCCGGCTTCAGCGAGATGCCACCAGTGTCGAAGGTGATGCCCTTGCCCACAAGCGCGACCTTCTTCGTCGCCCCGGACGGCGCCCACGTCAGGTGGACCAGGCGCGGGGTACGTGCGGAGCCGCGACCGACGGAGAGGATGCCGCCGAAGCCTTGATCTTCAAGCGCCTTGTCGTCGAGCACCTCGATGTCCAGGCCGGCCGCCGAAGCAACCTCGCCCATGACAGCGGCGTAGGACTCGGGGTAGAGGAAGTTTGACGGGGTGTTGACCAGGTCGCGGGCCAGGTTGACCGACTCGGCGACGATGACGGCCTGCTCGAACGCCTTCTCGTCTGCGCCGACCACGGTGACTTCGGTGGTCTGGGGGAGTTCGGCGTCGGTGTTGTCGTCGTCAAGCGTGTTGGCGGTGGACTTCAGACCGTTGTAAACGTAGCCGCCGAGCAGGAGGCCCTCGACGACCGGCTGGACGCCGAACTCGGCGGAGATAGCTGCCTTTTCCACCCCATTGAGGGTGCGGGTGGCGGCGCCGACGGCGCGGCGCACGGCTTCGTCGTCAATGTCGTTCGCGTCGCCGAGGCCGTACGCGATGACCAGCGTGCCGTCGACGACAACGCGGGTGACCTCATTAGCCGTGCCCTTCGCGCCGACCGCAACGAGGGCTTCAAGCAGGCCCTTTGGGGCAAGTTGGGTGACCGGAAGTTCGACTCCGCCATCGCCCTGCGCGACCGGAACCAGCAGCACAGCGCCCTCAGGGGCGGCAGAACCGGCAACCGCGCGCACCGTCGTACCGCGGGCAGGAAGTGTGACATCGAACGACATAAACAACACCTTTCTGACAATTGAACAGGATTGCCTCCCGAGGGTACATAGCCACGGAGTAACGTGGGCCACATGTCTAACCTCGAATTCGCAGTTACCCCGTCAGACCACCCCGCAACCGATGCTGAGCGTGAAAAGATCCTCGCTAACCCGGCGTTCGGCCAGGAATTCACGGACCACATGGTCTCCATCGACTGGACCGAAGATAAGGGCTGGCACAACGCCCAGGTGCGCGCGTACGAACCGATCGCGCTCGACCCGGCCGCCAACGTCTTCCACTACGGCCAGGCGATCTTCGAGGGCCTGAAGGCGTACCGCCACACCGATGGGCGCATCACCGCGTTCCGTCCGGAGCAAAACGCTGAGCGTATGCGCAGCTCCGCGCGTCGTATGGCAATGCCGGAACTGCCGGATGAGGACTTCTTGGAGGCCGTGCGCCAGTTGGTCACCATCGACCAGAAGTGGGTACCTGAAGCTGGCGGCGAGGCGTCGCTGTACCTGCGTCCATTCATGATCGGCACGGAGAAGACCCTGGGTGTGAAGCCGTCCTCGTCGTACTCCTTCTACATCATCGCCTCCCCGGCAGGCGCCTACTTCAAGGGTGGTGTGAAGCCGGTCAGCGTGTGGATCTCCGAAGACTACGTCCGTGCAGCACCGGGTGGCACCGGCGATGCGAAGTTCGCCGGCAACTACGCAGCGTCCCTGCTTGCGCAGCAGCAGGCTGCGGACAAGGGCTGCGACCAGGTTGTGTGGCTCGACGCGATCGAGCGCAAGTACATCGAGGAAATGGGCGGCATGAACCTCATGTTCGTCGAAGGCTCCGGCAAGGACGCGAAGATCATCACCCCGTCCCTGTCCGGTTCGCTCCTGCCGGGCATTACGCGTAAGTCGCTGCTGCAGGTCGCAGAAGACTTGGGTTACACCAGCGAGGAGCGCAAGATCACCGTCGAGCAGTGGCGTGCTGGTGCCGAGGACGGCACCATCTCCGAGACCATGGCGTGCGGCACCGCAGCTGTGATCACCCCGGTTGGCCGCGTGCTCAGCAACGAGGGCGAGTTCACGGTGAATAACAACGAGGCCGGCGAGATCACCCTGGCAATGCGCGAGCGTCTGCGCGGCATCCAGACCGGCGAGGTCGAGGACACGCACGGCTGGAACCTCACCCTCGTCGAGGGCTAGTCGCTTATCGACGATCCCCCGGCGAGCACCTCGCCAACCATCTCCGCCGCCAGATTTAATTGCGGCAACGCGGCCAGGGCCCCAGCGCCCTGGCCCGTTTTCATATCCAGGTGTTGCAGCGGTCGAAGCCCGAGCGCTTCGAAGCAGCCAGCCTGCGCCGGCTCGTTCGCCTCCTGCGCTGCCATGAGCCAGTCTTTGGTGTCGGGTGCGAGGCGTTCGGCGACGTATGCGGCGACGGCGGGGTAGACGCCGTCGATAAGCAACGGCGTGCGGCGCGCGGCGGCCTGGGCGATGAAGCCGACCAGGCAGGCGAAATCCGGTCCGGTGAGTTCGGCGCAGACGCGTTCGGTGTCGTCGCGGAACCAGCGCACGCGGAACATCGCGTCGCGAATAGCGGCGACCTTGATCTTCCAGACCTCATCGTTGATGCCGGAGCCACGCCCGATCGCCTTTGCGGGCTCAGTGCGCGTAAACGTGCCGTACACCGCCGCGGCGACGGTGGTGTTGCCAACGCCGATGTCTCCGGGGATGAGCAGGTCAGCACCGCCGTCGATTTCACTATCGGCGATCTCTGCACCCGCAGCCAACGCCGCATCCCACACCTCTTGCGACACGGCGGGTTCCACGTCGATGGCGCCGGTGGGGGTGTCCAGGTAGTCGTCGATAAGCCTGATGCTCGCTCCCGCAACCCGCGCCGTCGTGGAGGCAGGGCCGACACCGGCGCGCAGCTGCTCAACCTGAGCGGCGCCGGCATCCGATGTCCACGCGGACAGACCGCGCGCGGCAATGCCGTGATTGCCTGCGACAATCACGGCACGCGGGCGCAGAAACGGAGTCGGCACGTCGCGGCCCTGCACGGACGCCACCCACGCACCGATCGCCCCCAGCCGTCCGAGGGCAACTCCACTCGTGCCACCTGCCAACGCATCCGCCACCGCACGGGCATGCGCGCGTTTCGGCGGCTCAACCGGGGGAAACTGCATGGGCTATACCTTCGCGCCCAACGCCACCCGTGGCTTGGGGGAGCGCCAGTTACGCGGCTGAGTAGCGCGGGAGAACGCGTACATACCCAGGCTGAAACCAGTGTTCGCCTCCGGGAATCTTGCACGGACCGCACGGTTGGCGCGGATGCCGATGATGATGCCCTCGATGAAAATGGTGACGATAAACAGCAGGCTCACCAAAGACAATGCCGCCGCGACGCGAGGCAGCCACGTGCCGATCAACATCACGATTAGCAGCACCAGCGCCATCGGCATGACGTAGTTGTTGAAGAAGCGCTGCGAGTCCACCCAGTCACGGATGAAGCGACGCTCCTCGCCCTTGTCGCGCTCCATGAGGTAGCGCTCGTCGCCCGAGTCGATCTTGGCCTGCATCTCGCGGTTGCGGGCCCGATTCTCCTCGCGCACCTGCTTCTTGTGCGCCTTCCACTCCTCTTTGGTCATGGACTTCTTCAGCTCTTTTTCACGCTGACGAATCTGCGCCGGGGTGGCCGCATTCGGGTCGCGCACAACACCGCGCTTGATCTCCTGATCAAGTCGCTTCGGCGTCGGCTTGCCCTTCGGCGGGGTGTAGCCCTTCGGAAGCTTCTGCTCTGCGGCCTCTGGGGTGTCTGCCGCGGGCGCGTTGTCGGTCTGGGGCAGTTCGGCCTTGGTCGAACCAGCCTCAGCGGTCTGCTCGGATTTTTGCCAGGGTAGTTTCACGCCACCTAGGCTACAAGGCCACCGCGACATTCCTGTAACCAGTGGGAATAGATTGCGGGGGAGAACCGTTACACCGGCTATGAAGGGGCGCGCGTAGCATGGGCGCCACTCGAACGCGTAGCACGAAGGAGTACCCAATGACTGCACCTACTTCCGCAACTGGCGTGAACCTCACCGAGGCAGCGGCGGCGAAGGCGAAGGCCCTGCTTGATCAGGAGGGCCGCAACGACCTGTCCCTGCGCATCGCTGTTCAGCCTGGTGGCTGCGCTGGTCTGCGCTACCAGCTCTACTTCGACGACCGCGACCTGGACGGCGACAAGGCCGATGAGGTTGGCGGCGTGCGTCTTGTCGTGGACAAGATGAGCGTGCCGTACCTCATGGGCGCGACGATCGATTTCGCCGACACCATCGAGCAGCAGGGCTTCACCATCGATAACCCGAACGCAGGTTCCGCTTGCGCTTGTGGCGATAGCTTCAACTAAGCCGCTGCTTATCGACGAATCTCCGTACCGGCCATCACGCCAGTACGGGGATTTTTCTGTGCTGCAGTGCGGCTACGAGCAGTTGTGTTCGTCCCGGAGCCACTGCAGCGCCTGTTCCTGGCCACCTTGAACATCGGGTTCGATCGGGTCTTCCGCAAACGTTTCGCCGGTGCGGGCCTTATCCTTCGCGATGGTCAGCATTAGGCTGCTGCCGTCCGGGAAGTCGTAGGCGGTGTTCGCCGAGGCGTATCCGGCGGTGGGGGTGCCGAAACTACGCGACTGATCCAGGCCGCGGAAGGCCAGCATGGTGGCTTCGCCGGACGAGGCGGTGAGGTCGTCGACAAGCACTGCGACTGGCACGCCGTCCCATTTGCCGCCGGAGGTTTCTACGGGGCTGCCGCCACCGCTGACAGCGTTGCCGCTTACCGTCACCGGCGACGAACCGCCTGCCGAGACGAACTCGAGCACCGTGCCGTCGGGCAGCACAGGGGACAGGCCGGCGACCATCGGGCCCATGTCGCCGCCGTCGTTGCCGCGCAGATCCACAACCACGCCACAGGCGCCGTTGTCGCGCGCTTGCACTAGGCCGGATGTGAGCGTGTCGGCGTAGGACTGGATATCGTCGTGGCGGCTGACGCCCGGCACCGTTGCCCACGCTACGTTCCCGTTGCGTTCGACGGCCGCACGTGTGGATTCCATCTCGGCGTATTCCTGCTCGACGTTCGGGTCGATAAGTTTCGAGTGCTTGCCGCCAGCAGCCTGGACCGCGTCGTTGAGCGTCGGACGGATCTCGTCGAGCGAATCCGCCTGTTTCGCGGCCTCGCGTGCCTTGTCACTAGCCTCGGCAAACTCGGGGGAGTCCGCGTAAATGCCCTGTTCTGCCAGGTCGAGCACCGTCGCGGCGTAGCGCTTCGGCGTATCGGTACCCATGAACTTGGCGGTGCCGGTGAACATGGCAGTCATGGTCGGCCCGTACACATAGGCGGCGGCGCCGGCGGCGATCAACAGGACGCCGAACACCGCGGCGATGGTGGTGAGTACTTTCTTTGCAGTTGACATACACCACATTCAACCGGCGAACGGGCAGCCCGACAATACAGACGGCTGCCCAACTGGGGTAGTGCTGGCACTACCTACAGCTCGACCGGGTAATCCTTGTGCTCGATCTGGGGATCGATGCGGTTTTCCACGAAAATGCCGTGCCAGACCATGAACGCCAGCACCGTCCAGAGACGACGCGAGTGGTCGGACACACCATCGCGGTGCTCCTTGAGCATCTCCAGGACTTGGTCCTTGGCGAAAATGTCGTCGGTCTGCGACTCGCGGATCGTGTCTTGCGCCCAGCCGAAGAGTTCGTCGCCCGCCAGCCAGTGGCGCATCGGCACCGGGAAGCCCAACTTCTTGCGGTGCAGCACGTGCGGCGGGACGATCTGCTCCATCGCCTTGCGCAGCGCGTACTTCGTGGTGCCGTTGGCAATCTTCTGGTCGTACGGGATCGTCTGCGCGACCTCGAAGACTTCCTTGTCCAGGAATGGAACGCGCAGCTCCAGCGAGTTCGCCATGTTCATCTTGTCTGCCTTGACCAGAATGTCACCACGCATCCAGGTGAACAGGTCAAGGTTCTGCATACGTGCCACCGGATCCATCTCGGTCGACGTTGCATAAATCGGTGCGGTGACCTCGCGGTGGTCCCACTCGCGCTTCGCCCACGGTAGGACGCGCTGGAGCTGCTCAAAGTTAAACGAGCGCGCATTGCCGTAGTAACGGTCTTCCATCGGGGTAGTGCCTCGCTCGAGCAGGCTCTTGCCCTTCATGCCCTCCGGAAGTAGGCGGCTGAGGCGGTTCAACCCCTTGTTCAGCGCGCTCGGCAGTTTCTCAAACGGTGCCAGCGACAGCGGTTCCTTATAGATGGTGTACCCACCGAAAAGCTCATCCGCGCCCTCACCGGACAGCACAACCTTGACGTGCTTGCGTGCCTCCTGCGCGACGAAAAACAGCGGCACCAGTGAAGGGTCAGCCACCGGATCGTCGAGGTACCACATGATCTTCGGAATCGCGTCGGCGTACTCCTCCGGGGAGACAATCTTCACGATGTGCTCCACACCAATCGCCGCAGCAGACTCTGCAGCGACGTCCACCTCGGAATAGCCCTCCCGCTCAAAACCAGTGGTGAAGGTCAACAGGTTCGGATTGTGACGCTTCGCCAGCGCCGCGATCGCCGTGGAGTCGATTCCGCCAGACAAGAAGGAACCAACCGTCACGTCAGCGCGCATATGCTTTTCGACGGAATCCTCCAACGCCCGGGCAATCCTGTCGTACAGGTCCTGCTCCTTGCCCTTTGGCACAGGCTGGGAATTGAAGTGTGGCTTGAAGTAGCGGTCCGAGTGGACCTCGCCACCAGGCTTGATAGTCACGGTGCAGCCCGACTCCACGCGACGGATCTCGCGGTGCAGGCTCTCCGGCTCCGGGACGTATTGCAGGTCCACGTAGTGCTCGATCGCACGACGATCAAGGTCGAGGCCTAGACCAAGGTCGTCTGCCATCTCCAGGATCGACTTCTTCTCGGAGGCGAAAACGGTGCCCTTGTCGGTCGTCGCATAGAACAACGGCTTGATGCCGAACTGATCGCGCGCTGCAAACATCGTCTTGGTCTCGGTGTCCCAGATGACAAAGGCGAACATGCCGCGCAGATGCTCAACGACGTTGGCGCCCCAGTGGTGGTAGCCCACCACGATCGGCTCACCGTCACCTGCGGTGTTGAAGGTGTATCCGGCCTTGGTGAGTTCCTCGCGCAACTCCATGTAGTTGTAAATCTCGCCGTTAAACGTCAGGGCGTAACGTTCGGGGTTTTCTGCCGGCCCCCAGCGCAGTGGCTGGTGGGAGTGCTCGATGTCGATGATCGCCAGGCGGTTAAAGCCGAAAACAGCGTCATCGTCGTTCCATGTTCCCGCAGCGTCAGGGCCGCGGTGATACATGCAGGAAAGCGAGCGACCGACCGCGTCGGTAAACACTGGGGCATCGCCGCGGGCAGTCAACAGTGCAACAAGACCGCACATCGTTGTGAAACCTCTCCTATATATAAGGTGCGCCGCCTCGAACCGTGCGGCACCGTCATGACGCATTCCACAATAGGGTTTTCAACGGCGAACTCGTGAACCGAACGCGTCGCGGAGTGTCCACCTTTTGCGGTGCCCCATAAGGGGGCCAACTAATGGTTGAGGGGTCAAAGCGAAGATTTCGACTGATCTTCGCAACGCCTTGCTTATGAACTTAATGCCCAGCACTGCGGGTTAATTTGCGGGGGAGAGGTGGTTTTGTTCGGAGGGGCGATCGTCGAAAAGCGTGAGGCTCGACAAGATTCCGTAGCGACGATCTGTTTGAACTATTCTGGCTCCGTAGGAATGTTCTGCCATCGGCATGTGCATTCGATGGTTCTAGTGTGGACAGGAAGGCAAACACACGTGGAAAAGGAAGTTAAGCGCGGATTCGCCAAGAAGGCTGCCGTCGCCGGTTCGCTGCTCCTCGGAAGCTTTGCGCTGACGGGCTGTGATGTAGCTCCGCCGGAGTCAGTCGCGCGCATCCTCGACATGGGCTGGCCGGACCCGGTCACCCCTGAAGGTACCCAGATGTACAACTTCTGGGTTTGGGTCTGGGTAGCAGCCTGGACAATCGGCATCATTATGTGGGGTCTGTTCCTCTGGTCCATCGTTCGGTGGAACCACAAGGCCCGCGAAAAGCAGGGTGCCGGCGAGTTCCCGAAGCAGCTGCAGTACAACGTGCCGCTCGAGCTCGGTCTGACGATCCTCCCGATCGTCATCGTTATGGTCCTGTTCTTCTTCACGGTTCAGGCACAGACCCGCACGACCGCCCTGGATAAGGATCCGAAGGTTACCGTTGACGTCACCGGCTACCAGTGGAACTGGAAGTTCGGCTACGCAGAGGTCGCAGGCGATCTGACTGCAGACGGTCGCGACTACGACGGTCTTGACGCTGAGCGCCAGGCTCTTGCAGAGGCAACGAAGTACGACGACGAGGACATGCACAACGCGAACCCGATCCACGGCACCTCGATGGGCGACCTGTCCTACCTCAACTTCAACGAGATCGAGACCGTTGGCTCCACCGAGGAAGTTCCGGTCCTGGTTCTGCCGACCGACACCCCGATCGCGTTCCGTCTCGCATCTGGCGACGTGAACCACGCATTCTGGGTTCCGGAGTTCCTCTTCAAGCGCGACGTCTACGCGCACCCGGAGTCGAACCAGCAGCAGCGTGAGTTCCAGATTGAGCGCATCGACAAGGAAGGTGCATTCGTCGGCCGCTGTGCTGAGATGTGCGGTACCTACCACGCAATGATGAACTTCGAGATCCGTGCAGTCACGCCCGAGAAGTTCCAGCAGTACATCGAATTCCGTCGCCAGAACCCGGAGGCACCGAACTCCGAGGCACTGCGCTCCATCGGTGAAGCACCGTACGCAACCAGCACCCGTCCGTTTGTGTCCGAGCGCGAGGGTTCTCGTGACGGCGTCAACACTGTCGATCCGAACGCGACCGTTTAAGAAAGAGAGAACGTAGCCATGGGAACCGGTTCAAAAGTTTTCTACGCCATTGGCACATTTCTTGCCCTGATGGCAGTGTTCTACATCCTCGCAACGGCGTGGATCGGCGAAGATGCATACCTCTTCGGTGTTGAGTGGATCGGCGCAGTGGGCCTCGTGCTTGCTACCGCACTCTGCTTCATGCTCGGCGGTTACCTCCACATTGCGGAGTCCCGCTCTGACGTCCTCCCGGAAGACTGGGAAGAGGCAGAGATTGAAGACGGCGCTGGCGTGCTGGGCTTCTTCTCGCCGGGCTCGATCTGGCCGTTTACGATGTCTGCATCGATTCTGTTCCTCGGCCTCGGCATTGCCTTCTGGCAGTTCTGGCTGATCGCCTTTGGTGCGGTCATGCTGATCTGGGCTACCGCCCAGCTGAACCTGCAGTACGGCATTCCGCGCGAGAAGCACTAACGCAGAAAGAGTGGGTCGCGGCCTTCCCGGCCCACGATAGTGCCCCTTCCGAGTTATCGGAAGGGGCACTTTTGTTGTTAAAGAGATATCAATCAATCGAAAGTTTAGGCACGAAGCGGGGGTGTGCCACAATGTGATGTCGGGCACACTTGGGAACTTTCTGGAACCCCAGCGCGACTCCTATTTGCTCGAGTAATTGGAGGAACTATCTTGTGGGGGAGCCGGCGACTTTGGGTGGCGGGGCAATGACCTGCGTTGATGTGCGTCGGATAGACGCTATAAAAAGTTCCCGAAATTCTAAAAATTATTTTTGCAACCAAAATGTTTTTAAATGCTGCTGGTTGGGCCCTGTCTCACAGGGAAATCGTGGGGGTGAATGAGATGAATATCAGGAAGAAATAGGGGATAATCGCATGCGTGACGACCGCAACTACTAACCCAAATATGGCGACTCCGCAGAATCGTCTTCCGGCGCTGAACCGGCCGAACATGGTCAGCGTTGGCACGATCGCGTTCCTCGCCCAAGAGCTCATGTTCTTTGCCGGCTTGTTCGCGATGTACTTCACATCGCGTGCAAACGGCCTCGCCGCAGGTGACTGGAGCAACCAGACGGACCACCTCAACGTCCTTTTCGGCGGAATCATTACCGTCGTGCTGATTGGTTCCTCTTTCACCTCTCAGTTCGGCGTGTTCGCTGCAGAACGAGGTGACGTATACGGCTTGCGCAAGTGGTTCACCGTAACCGTTGTGCTTGGCGTCATCTTCCTCGGTCTGGTGGCATTCGAATGGACCGAGATGGTCATGCACGGCGTGACCCCGCAGTCCAGCGTTTATGGATCGGTGTTCTACATCATCACCGGTTTCCACATGGCGCACGTGACTGCAGGCATCATCGCGTTCATCGTTGTGCTGATGCGAGTAGCCAAGTCGAAGTTCACCCCGGCACAGGCAACTGCTGCCATGGTGGTTTCGTACTACTGGCACTTCGTCGACGCCATTTGGATCGGCGTGTTCATCACCCTGTACCTCGTCCAGTAGCCGTGCCCTGGGTATAACCCGGGCTGCAGACGTGTTCTGAAAACTCGTTAATAAGGAACAAAATGGAAAACTCACCCAACAAGAAGCGTCGCGCACGCAAGGCGCAGCGCACCTTCGCAGGTGCTGCTGCGTTGACGCTGGGCTTGTCCGGCGCGGGTCTTCTCGCATCGGCGTTGGCCCCTAATGCACAGGTGGCCACCGCCCAGCGTGACGACCAGGCCCTTATCCAGGAGGGTAAGGAAATCTACGACGTCGCTTGCATCACCTGCCACGGTGCGAACCTGCAGGGCGTTGCCGACCGTGGTCCGTCTCTGATCGGTACCGGCGAAGGCGCCGTGTACTTCCAGGTCAACTCTGGCCGTATGCCGATGATGTCGAACGACGCGCAGGCTGAGCGTAAGAAGCCGCGCTACACGGAGAACCAGGCTCTCGCCTTGGCTGCATATGTCGCAGCCAACGGTGGTGGCCCGGAGCTCGTGTACAACCCGGACGGCACCCTGGCTAAGGAAGAGCTGCGCGGCAAGAACTACGACGGCAAGGTTCAGGAAGCAGACGTCGCACGTGGCGGCGAACTCTTCCGTTTGAACTGCGCCTCCTGCCACAACTTCACCGGTCGTGGTGGCGCATTGTCTTCTGGTAAGTACGCCCCGGTGCTCGACCCTGCGAACGAGCAGGAGATCTACCAGGCGATGCTCACTGGTCCGCAGAACATGCCGAAGTTCTCTGACCGTCAGCTCAGCGCTGATGAGAAGAAGGACATCATTGCCTTCATTAAGTCGACCAAGGAGACCCCGTCCCCGGGTGGGTGGTCCCTCGGTGGCCTCGGCCCGGTTTCTGAAGGTATTGCGATGTGGATGATCGGCATCTCGCTGGTCGCCGCTGGTGCTATGTGGATTGGATCCCGCTCATGAGTGATGTGAAGAAGAATTACACGAAGGAAGAGCTTGACCGCATGAGCAATGCGGAGCTCGCTGCTCTCGGCACGGAGCTTGACGACGTAACGGTTGCTTACCGTAAGGAGCGCTTCCCGGTCGAGGGTGACCCTCGCGAGAAGTCCTCTGAGCGTGGCATCAAGATTTGGTTGGCCATCTCGGTTCTCGCCGCGATTGCTTTCCTCGGTGTTTACCTGTTCTGGCCGTGGGAGCCGAAGTTCCACGGCGACGAAGGTCTCTGGATCTACACCTTCTACACGCCACTGCTTGGTCTGACTGCAGGCCTGGCCTTTCTCGGCCTGGGTGTTGCAATCATCCAGTACGTGAAGAAGTTCGTCCCTGAAGAGATCGCTGTACAGCGTCGCCACGACGGCCCGTCCAGCGAGCTGGATCGTCGCACTACGACCGCACTGCTGAACGATGCTTGGGAGACCTCGACGCTTGGTCGTCGCAAGGCGCTCAAGGGTCTGCTCGGCACCGCTGGTGTCCTCGCCGGTCTGATGGTCATCGCTCCGCTTGGCGGCATGATCAAGAACCCGTGGAAGGTCCGCCACGAGCTGAACTACTTCGGCGACGGCACCCTGTGGACCCACGGCTGGACCGTCCAGGATCAAGGCGTGAAGGTTTACCTCGGCCGCGACACCGGTGCGATTGCAGAACTTCACAAGGGTGAGGTCGGCTCGCACTACACCACCGCCGGCGTGTCCCGCCTGGTGCGTATGCGTCCGGAGGACCTTGCCGCCGCTGCGATGGAGACCGTGTTCCCGCTCTACCCAGAGGACGTCAATGACGGCAAGGAATACGACCCGAAGCGCGATGTGTACGAGAACCACATGCACTCCATCCATGGTCCGCGCAACGCTGTCATGCTGATCCGTCTGCGTTCTGAGGACGCGAAGCGCGTCATCGAACGTGAGGGTCAGGAAGACTTCCACTACGGCGATTACTACGCCTACTCCAAGATTTGCACGCACATTGGTTGCCCGACCTCGCTGTACGAGGCTCAGACCAACCGCATCCTGTGCCCGTGCCACCAGTCACAGTTCGATGCGTTGCAGCACGGTAAGCCGATCTTCGGTCCCGCCGCTCGTGCACTGCCGCAGCTTCCTGTGACGGTTGACGAAGACGGTTACCTCATCGCCAACGGGAACTTCATTGAGCCCGTCGGCCCGGCATTCTGGGAGCGTCAGTCCTAATGAGTACGAAACTTCAGCAAGCCGCAAACAATGCGGATTCCCGCTTTACCGTTGCGGGCGTCCTGCGCCCGCAGCTCAACAAGGTCTTCCCGACGCACTGGTCCTTCATGCTCGGCGAGATGGCGCTCTACAGCTTCATCATCCTGCTGCTGACCGGTATCTACCTGGCCTTGTTCTTCGACCCGTCGATCACCAAGGTGATCTACGACGGTGCATACCTGCCGCTCAACGGCGTCGAAATGTCCCGTGCATACGCAACCGCGCTTGACATTTCCTTTGACGTCCGCGGTGGCCTGTTTGTTCGTCAGATGCACCACTGGGCTGCACTGATGTTCATGATGGCCATGTTCGCCCACATGATGCGTGTCTTCTTCACCGGTGCGTTCCGTCGCCCGCGTGAGGCAAACTGGCTCATCGGTGTAACCCTTGTCCTCCTCGGCATGATTGAGGGCTTCATGGGCTACTCCCTGCCGGACGATCTGCTCTCCGGTGTTGGTCTGCGCATTATGTCCGCGATCATCCTGGGCCTGCCGATCATCGGCACCTGGATGCACTGGGCTATCTTCGGCGGCGACTTCCCGTCCGATCTGATGCTGGACCGCTTCTACATCCTGCACGTGCTGATCCTGCCGGGCATCATCCTGGCGCTGATCGCAGCTCACCTGCTGCTCGTGTGGTTCCAGAAGCACACCCAGTTCCCGGGACCGGGTCGCACCGAGAACAACGTTGTTGGTGTCCGCATCATGCCGGTGTTTGCAACGCACGCAATCGGCTACATGATGATCGTGTTCGCAGTGCTGGCTGCAATGGCTGGTCTGACCACCATCAACGGTATTTGGAACATCGGCCCGTACAACCCGTCGCAGGTGTCTGCTGGTTCGCAGCCTGACGTCTACATGCTGTGGACTGATGGTGCCGCCCGTGTCATGCCGGCTTGGGAGCTCTACATCGGTAGCTACACCATCCCGGGTGCATTCTGGGTCGCACTGCTCTGTGGTCTGATGGTTGCGCTGCTCATCGCCTACCCCTTTATCGAGAAGAAGGTCACCGGCGACGACGCACACCACAACTTGCTGCAGCGTCCGCGTGACGTTCCGGTACGTACCGGCATCGGCGTGATGGGTCTGACCTTCTTCCTGCTGATGACCATCTCCGGTGGTAACGACCACGTTGCTCACTTCTTCCAGATCTCGCTGAACGCGATGACCTGGGTGGGACGTATCGGCATCATTGTTCTGCCGCCGCTGGCATTCTTCATCACCTACCGTCTGTGCATCGGCCTGCAGCGCTCCGACCGCGCTGTGCTGGAGCACGGTATCGAGACCGGCATCATCAAGCGTTTGCCGAACGGTGCCTTCATCGAGATCCACCAGCCGCTTGGCCCAGTGGACGAGAATGGTCACCCGGTTCCGCTCGAGTACGCAGGTGCTCGTGTGCCGAAGCAGATGAACCAGCTTGGCTTCGCTGACTCTGAGACCATCGGTAAGTTCTCGCCCGCCGAGATCGGCGTGTCTGAGCGTGTACGCGATGCAGAGAAGCAGAAGCACGAGGAGGCTGTCGAGACGCTGCGTGCTCTCGAGGCCAACAAGGATCGCGACGACCGCGACGTATCGCCTCGCTAGCATGTAAGTAGTTGCGTGAATCGCCCCGCACCACACTGTGGTGCGGGGCGATTTTCTTTGTAACAATGAGGTTAACAAGCAAGTGTGAGTAAGATCACACAAGCCGTTTTAATTGGGTTGTCTTTAACTTTGCGGAGATCAACTTGCTTCTTGGTTTGGCGGATAAATGCGCAGCGCATGGCCGTGTTTTGAGGTTGTTGGACCGTTCTTAGTTTTCATTTAGAAACGCAGACTTCGACGCTGTTTCGCATCAAATCTTTTGATAACGGAACTGTAACGGCGTGTTGGCTGGACACTCTTGTTGCCGTTTCGTAACCTGTTCGAGACATTGCGACAACAGCCGTTGGAAGCATGGATCGAAAACAACATATGAGCCGTAACTCTGAAGTGGAGATCGGAAAAGCCGATCGAAGCCGAAGGGGGCCGGGGAACCAGAGTGGAGCACCTGCTCCCGTGGGGCGTAGGTCGTTCGGACCGAGGGTTATTTCTCAACACCCCGCCCGACAGCTAACCCGGTTGGCGAAGAGAAGATATGGAGAAAATCTAAAGTGGCAAAGCACCGTCGCCAGACCAACACCGCAGCCCGCGCAGCAGCGGCCACCACCGCTCTCGCAGCAGGCGCTGCGCTCATCGCGCCGGCCGCCGCCTCCGCAGCAGAGGTCCGCGTCCCCAACTCGCCGATCGCAGTACAGGTCCCGGGTATTGAGACCATTCCAGGCGTAGCGGCAATCCCGGGCATTGACGCCTGGATCCCGTCGCTGAAGGGCGCAGCCGCTACGGGCGACGCTCAGGCTGCTATCGCTCGCGTGAAGGCTCTGCCGGGTGTGAACAACGTTCCGGGCTTCAGCGCCTTCATCGCGAACGTCGAGAAGCAGGTTCTGCCGGCACAGGCCGCAACCAACTACTCGGCACCGGCCGCTGCGCCGCAGCCGGCTCCGGCCCCGCAGCCGTCCTTCGCTGAGCGCGTTGTGTCCATCGCGCAGTCCAAGGTTGGTTCCCCGTACGTTTACGGTGCGGCTGGCCCGAACGCATTCGACTGCTCCGGCTTCACCTCCTGGGTTTACGCTCAGGCTGGCAAGTCCATCCCGCGTACCTCCCAGGCTCAGGCTGCTGCTGGCCAGCAGGTTGCGCTGAGCAACATCCAGCCGGGTGACATCGTTGTTTACTACGGTGGTGCATCCCACGTTGGCATCTACGTTGGCAACGGCCAGATCATCGATGCGCTGAACTCCGGTATCCCGGTGGGCTACCGCGATCTGCACCTCATGCCGATCCACTCTGTGGTTCGCTTCTAACGGCACGTTTTCAAGCCCCGACTCTGTTTTGGAGTTGGGGCTTTCGTGCGTTTTGGGGACCTTGACACCTCGTGCGTCACACTAGTGCTCTTGATTCACAATATGCTGTGTGGCCATGTTTTTTGCTTGGACGGTGGGGCCGATGTCGCTATAGTTTTTGTGTTCTCACAAGTATTGCGAAAAGGTTTTGGTCGTGGGTAAGCACTCTTTTCAGTCTCGTCGTCCTTCTGCTCAGAAGACTGCGGTGTCCGCGCTCGTCGGCGCCATTCTCGCCGGCGGCGTCGCGGCCCCTGTGAAGGCCGATGATGTCGATGCTCTCATCGATGAGATGGAGCAGATCTCCCACGACGCCACTGCGAAGTCGGAAGAAATTAAGGGACTCGAAGAGAAAATCGCCGATTCAGAGCGCAAGGTTGAGGAAGCCAATGGCCGCGCTGCAGAGGCGAAACAGGAACTTGCCGCTATTCAAGAGGTAAGCAACGAGCATCGCAGGAATGTCGGTGACATTGCGCAGTCCCGTTACCGTATCCCGAAATCTGACGCGATCCTGACCACCCTGGATTCGGGCAACCCGCAAGAGGCGATCGACCGTTCTGCTTATTTGGCGGCGCTCACTCGCAAGTCTCAACGCGCGTTGACCGAGTTGGAGGATGCCAACCGGATGGCGGCAGAGAAGTCCAACTCGGCCAATATTGCGGTGGCTGAGGCACGCCATGCGCGCAATGAGCTGGAGATTCAGCGTAAGAAGTTGGAGCGTGAACGTGAAGAGCTGGATGACAAGGTTCGTGACATCGAACACCGCGTAGACAACTTGAGCGAGGCCGATCGCCTGCGCTGGATCAATAAGGACAACCCGATCAGCGGCGCGTCGCTTCCGGGCGTGGACTCCGGAATCGTTGGTGCGGCGTTGGCGCAAGTGGGTAAGCCATATGGCTGGGGCTCTGCTGGACCGGATGCGTTCGATTGCTCTGGTTTGATGGTGTGGGCGTATGGGCAGAACGGCATTAGCATTCCGCGTACCTCCCAAGCGCAGCTTGCGGGTGGCACGCCGGTGTCACTGGATGCGTTGCAGCCGGGTGACATCATTGGTTACTACCCGGGCGTGACTCACGTGGGTATGTACATCGGTAACGGCATGGTCGTGCACTCGTCTGACTACGGCATTCCGATCCAGGTAGTGCCGGCGAACTCCATGCCGATTCAGGGGGCTGTGCGCTACTAGCGCGATTATGACCACGTTGTTGGTAACGAATGATTTCCCGCCCACTGTCGGCGGGATTCAGTCGTACTTGCGGGATTACGTCGACGAGCTCGTCAAGCGCGAAGGCCCGGAATCAATCGTGGTGCTCGCCTCCGTCCAGGAAGCAGATGCTGCGCGCGAGTGGGACGCCGAGCAGAGTTTCGCGGTGATTCGTTGGCCTCGCAACATCATGTTGCCTACCCCGGGGCTTGCTCGGGAGATGGCTCGAATTATCAGAACGCACAGCATCGACACTGTGTGGTTCGGTGCGGCTGCACCGTTGGCAATTCTCGGTGCCCAGGCGAAACGTGCTGGAGCAAAACGTGTGGTGGCTACTACCCACGGCCACGAGGTTGGCTGGGCGATGATTCCCGGGGCCCGTCAGGTGTTGCGCCGGATTGGTCGTAGCGCGGATGTGGTGACGTACATTTCGCGGTTCACGATAGAGCGCTTGCAGGCGGTGTTCGGCGATGACGTTGACTATGTTGCGCTGCCGTCGGGGGTGGACACGGATTTCTTCGCGCCAGCGAGCGCGCACAAGCGGGATGAAACGCGGCGCTGGCTCGGCGTGGGTGATGCGCCACTTGTGGTGTGTTCGTCGCGGTTGGTCCCGCGCAAGGGACAGGATGTGTTGATCCGTGCGTTGCCGGAGATTCGTCGATACGCGCCGAATGCGAGATTGGTGATTGTGGGGGAGGGGCCGTACGAGCAGCGGCTGCGCAAGCTCGCTGCGTCTTCGCTGGGCGTGGAATTCACGGGCCGGGTGTCGCGCGAGCGGTTGCGCGACATTGTGGCTGCCGCCGATGTGTTTGCCATGCCCGCGCGGACGCGGTGGGGTGGTCTTGATGTGGAAGGTCTGGGGATTGTGTATCTCGAGGCGCAGGCGTGTGGGGTTGCGGTGGTCGCTGGCGATTCCGGTGGTGCGCCGGAGACGGTGGTGCCGGAAAGCGGTGTCGTCGTCAGTGGTCGCGATGTGAATGAGGTCGCGCGGTCCATTGGGCAATTGCTTTGCGACGACCACCGCACCGCCATGGGCACCGCCGGGCGCAAGCATGTACAACGGGAGTTTTCGTGGGGCACTCTGGGGGAGCGCCTGCGCGACGTGTTGGCGGGTTAGGGCTGACCGCTGTCAGGGGCATAAACTGTCCGGCTATGACTTCACAACGAGGAGACCAGGCGCTGACAGTCGGCTTTGACATTGGCGGGACGAACGCTCGTGCATCTGTGGTCGCGCCGGATGGGTCGATCCTCGACACGGTGAGTACGCGGACCCCGCAGGACGCTGACGGGCTGACCCGCACGATCGTGCAGATGGTCGAGCAGCTCCAGGACAAACACGAGATCGGGGCAGTTGGCGCTGCCGTTGCGGGCTTCCTTGACCCGGAGTGTGAAATCGTGCGTTTTGCCCCGCATTTGCCGTGGCGTGATGATCAGCCGGTGCGCAAAGATTTGGAGAATGCGCTGGGGCTGCCGGTCCGGCTCGAGCACGATGCGAATGCGGCAGCTTGGGGTGAGTATCGGTTCGGTGCCGCTCGTGACACAGAGACGTGGGTGTTTTTCGCCGTCGGCACAGGGATCGGCGCAACGCTGATGCACCGTGGCGAGATCTACCGTGGTGCGTTCGGCACCGCGCCTGAGTTTGGCCACATCACGGTGGTGCCGGGAGGTCGGGTGTGCTCGTGTGGCAAGCAGGGCTGTCTTGAGCGATACGCTTCTGGCACCTCGCTGGTCGATTGTGCGATCGAGATTGCCAGCAGGGGAGGGTATCGAGGTTCCGATTTGTACCGGGAGGTCGTCGAAAAGCGAGCAAGCGGGCACGACATTATGGCCGCAGCACGCGCAGGCGATGGGCTGGGTGCGGCGGCTCTGGAGAGTTTCTCCATCTGGCTGGGACGAGGCCTGGCAATGGTGTCCGACATTTTGGATCCATCGCTGATCGTCCTCGGCGGTGGTGTGAGCGAAGACGCTGATCTTTTCCTTGACGCTGCCAAAGCGTCCATGGCGTCGAACATCGTCGGCGCTGGATACCGTCCGCTGCCGGAGATCCTCTGTGCTGAGCTCGGAGCGAAGGCGGGTATGATTGGCGTTGCTGATTTGGCCCGCCAGCTGCGATAAAAAGGGGAGAAACAATGGCAAACAAGTGGTATTCCCTGTTCAAGGCTATTTTCGGGCCGCCGCTGTTGGTGTGGAACCGCCCGCGCATTTACGGTGTGGAGAACATCCCGGACGAAGGTCCGGCCCTGTTGGTTTCTAACCATCAGGCTGTGCTGGATTCCTTTTACTTGCCGTTGATGGTTCGCCGACAGCTGAAGTTCCCGGCCAAAATGGAGTACTTCACTGGCACGGGGCTCAGTGGACGTTTGCAGCGGTTTTTCTTCACCGCCGTAGGCCAAGTTCCCATTGACCGAAGCTCCGACACCGCCGGGGACGTCTTGCTGGAAACGGTGAAGAAGATTTTCGACGACGGCGAGCTCTTCGGCATTTATGCCGAGGGAACCCGTTCGCCGGATGGGCGTGTGTACAAGGGGCGCACTGGCATGGCGCGCATTGCTATGCCAACCGGCGTGCCTGTGATTTTGGTCGGCATGATTGGATCTGGTCGCGCGAACCCGATCGGCACCAAGCTCATCCGGCCGGTCAAGGTGCAGATCAAGATTTCGGAGCCGATTGATCCGCGAGCTTGGGCGGTTGAAAATGGCTACGACCCTGACTCGCGCGAGGCCGTGCGTCCCTTTACGGACTACTGCATGCATCGCATTGCAGAGATGATCGGTGAGGAATACGTGGATGTCTACGCGACCGATGTGAAGAAGTCCCTCGAGCAGACGGGGAAGTACCCCGAAGGTGCTGAACCGAAAACTGGGCCGAAAGGTGTGCAGTAATGAATAAACCACTTGTTACCCGAATCGCGTTGGTATGCGTCGTTGTTGTGATGTTCCTGATTGCGTCTGAGCAGGGCTGGTACCCGAAACTGTCGGGCCCGCTTGCTGTCGTTGCGGTGGCTGCAGTGATGTTTTGGCCGAGGCGTGTTGAGGGTGAGAAGGGCCCTTCGCGGCGCGAGGTGTTGGGGGATATTCGATCGGAGCAACGGAAGTAGTTCGACGCAGTGAGATTCTTCTACGACACCGAATTCATTGAGGACGGCGAGACGATCGAGCTGGTGTCCATCGGCATTGTTGCTGAGGATGGCCGCGAATACTATGCGGTGTCCGATGAGTTCGACCCAGCACGCGCCAACGCTTGGGTCAAAGCGCACGTGTTGTCGAAGCTCCCTCCGAAGAACCAACCAGTGTGGAAGTCGCTGGAGCGCATCCGTAACGAGGTCTATGAGTTTCTCACCTCGGGTGACACCAGGCCAGAACTGTGGGCTTGGGTTGGCGCCTATGACCACGTGGTGCTCGCGCAACTATGGGGTGACATGTCCGGTCTGCCGCGTTCGCTGCCGCGCTACACCTGCGAGCTGAAGCAGTATTGGCAGATGGCAGGCAAGCCGCGTCTGCCACGGGTGCCGGAGGGCAACCACGATGCTCTCGTTGATGCGCGCCATAATCTGCGGAAGTTTCGTGTATGTGCGGAGCATTTGCCGTTGAACCGCGACGGCGCCGTATCCAAAATGTGAGACGATAAAACCGCCTTGTGAGAAGTTGCAGGCTGTACCGCCTGTACTGGGGCAGTAATCCGTGCTAAATATAGAACGGTGAGCTGGACTATTGATATCCCCAAAGAGGTACTGCCCGATCTGCCGCCGCTGCCGGGAGATTTAAACGCGCAGTTTGAAGATGTTATTTCCCGCGATGCGAAGCAGCAGCCGTCGTGGGACCCTGCCCAGGCTGAGTATGTTCGCAAGATTTTGGAGTCCGTCCCGCCGGTCGTGCTCGCGCCCGAGGTTGAGGGGCTCAAGTCGCATCTAGCGGACGTCGCCAACGGCAAGGCGTTCATGCTGCAGGGTGGCGATTGTGCTGAGACGTTCGAGTCCAACACCGAGCCACACATCCGTGCCAACGTGCAGACCCTGCTGCAGATGGCTGCGGTGTTGACCTACGGTGCGTCGATGCCGGTGGTCAAACTTGCTCGTATTGCTGGCCAGTACGCGAAGCCGCGCTCGTCTGATCTTGATGAGAATGGTTTGCCGAATTACCGCGGTGACATCGTCAATGGTGTGGATCCGACCGAGGAGTCTCGTCGCCACGATCCGGCCCGCATGGTGCGTGCGTACGCGAACTCGTCGGCGGCGATGAACTTGGTGCGTGCCCTGACGGCGTCCGGTACTGCGGACCTGCACAACATCAACAACTGGAACCGAGAGTTCGTGACTAACTCGCCTGCGGGTGCGCGTTACGAAGCACTTGCTCGCGAGATTTCGCGTTCGCTTGCGTTCATGGATGCTTGTGGCGTCAGCGACACGAACCTGCGTACGTCCAGCGTGTACGCATCTCACGAGGCGCTGTTGGTGGATTACGAACGTGCGATGCTGCGTTTGGCCACGGATTCGAAGGGTGAGACGAAGCTTTATGATCTGTCCGCCCACCAGCTCTGGATCGGTGAGCGCACCCGCGGTATCGACGATTTCCACGTCAACTTCGCCGCGATGATCAGCAACCCGATCGGTATCAAGTTGGGCCCGACCACCACTCCAGAAGAGGCTGTCGCTTACGCAGATAAGCTTGATCCGAACCGCGAGCCGGGTCGTTTGACCATGGTGATCCGCATGGGGCAGGACCGGATCCGCGAAGTACTGCCTGGCATTGTCAAGGCGGTTGAGGCCTCCGGCCACAAGGTCATTTGGCAGTCGGACCCGATGCACGGCAATACGTTCACGTCGAGCAATGGCTACAAGACGCGTCACTTTGACAAGATTATCGACGAAGTTCAGGGCTTCTTCGAGGTCCACCGCGAACTCGGTAGCCACCCGGGTGGTATTCACATCGAGCTCACGGGTGAAGACGTCACTGAGTGCCTCGGCGGTGCGCAGGACATCACTGATGTGGATCTGCCGGGCCGTTACGAGTCCGCTTGCGACCCGCGTCTGAACACCGAGCAGGCACTCGAGCTGTCCTTCCTCGTTGCAGAGATGCTGCGCTACTAAGACAGCGCTACTCGGCCAGCGCTACCGCGGGATGACGATCTCCGGGATGTCGCCATACATCCCGGAGCCGAACCACCACGCGCCCAGACCAACCGCAGCTACCACGGCGATTGCAACAGCGGTGTAGAGCACGACACCGATCAGAGAGCGGTTAGTTACCGGCTTGACTGCGGGGCGCTTTGCCGGATTGGAAGCGGCAGGCCGGGGTGCACGTGGTGGCACGGGTGCGGGCACGGGGGCGGCTGCAGGCGGAACGGGGGCCGGAACCGGAGCCGGAGACGCCTGTGCAGCGGGCCATTGGCTGCGTGACGGCAGTTCTGTGGACGCCTGCTTAGTTGGCCTCGCAACTGCAGGGGCGACTCGCGTTGGCGCCTCGTCATCGGGGAAGAGGCGTCGCTGTGCGGCGTTGTTGACCAGTCCGAAGTTAGTCGGGTGTGCTGCGGCTCGCGTGGCTGCGGCATTGCGCGGGGCAGGCACGGTGTAATCCGGCAGTGCAAGTTCGGCTGCTACGTCGTCGAGTGCGGCGAGGAATTCTCCCGCATCGCGGAAGCGCGCTTCGGGGGTGCGGGCGGTTGCGGTGGCGACGAGCTCGTCGAAAAGCATTGGCACCCCGGCAATGAGTGAGGACGGCGCGGGCACATCTCCATGGAGGCGTGCGTACGCGTGCGCGATGGGGGTGTCGCCGTGAAATGGCGTGCGGCCGGTGAGGAGTTCGAACAACACGATGCCGGCGGAGTACACATCCGATGCGGCTGTGATGGGGCTGCCGTCGACTTGTTCAGGGGAGAGGTAGGCGACGGTGCCCACGATTTGGTCGGTCGAATGTGTGTTTTCGGCGGCTGCGCGCACGAGGCCGAAGTCGGAGAGTTTGACGCGGCTGGAGGCGTCGATAAGCACGTTGTCCGGCTTAATATCGCGGTGCACCATGCCTTTCTCATGCGCGACAGAAAGTCCCGTGAGCATGCCGCGCATCACCTCCGCGGCTGCGTGGGGAGGCATCGGACCACGCTCGGCGAGCAATTCGCGCAGCGTGCCGCCGGTGATGAGTTCCATGATGAGAAACACGTTGTTGCCGGACGCGGAGAAGTCGTACACGTTGACCAAGTTAGGGTGGCTGAGCTGCGCCATCGCGCGGGCTTCGCGCCGGAAGCGGTCGCGAAACACAGCGTCGTGGACGTATTGCTCGTGCATGACTTTCGCAGCGACTTCCCGGCCCAGGCGGGAATCGATGCAGCGATACACCGTGGCCATGCCACCACGGGCGATGGCGCGGTCCACGACGTAGCGTTCGTCGAGAGTTGTGCCTGGAGCGAGTATTGCCATGTACCCCAGGGTAGAATCGGGCGCCGTGAGCACACAAACGAATCTCGAGCAATTGCTTAGCGACGAAACCTTGCTGGCCTTTCCCGACGCCGCCGAAGCGTTGGGCGTTCCGGTCACTCGTGTGCACGACTATGTCGGTGCCCGCAAACTTGTCATGTACATCCGGGATGGTAAAAAATTCATCCCGGCTGGGCTGATCGGTGAGGATGGGCTGTCGAAGTTCGTCTCAGGCGCGATCACCGTGCTTGCCGATGGCGGCTACAACGACGAGGAGATCCTCACATTCCTCTACACCGAAGAGGATTCGCTGCCGGGGCGCCCGATTGACGCCTTGCATGGTCAGAAAGCGCGCGAGGTTATTCGTCGTGCGCAAGCGATGGCGTTTTAAACACCCAGCGAGTCGCTACCACGGCGACGATGAAGGCTGCGGCGAGGAACCACACGTCGTAGAGCCTGTGGTTGCCGCTGCCTGTAAACGCGAGTGCCACGACGATGGATGCGCCGGTGGTAATTCTAGCTACCCAGGCCGGTGCCCGGAACGTGCCCACGAGCGCCAAGATGGAGGCGTAGTACCACGGCAGCGTTACCGCATTGGTGACAAACGCTGCCGTATACGCCACGGTGGTGCCCGCCAGCATCCGCGGCGCGTAGGCCTTGCCGCGCGCCGGGCGGAACCACCACCACGTGATCACGAGCGCGAGGAGCATCGCGAAGCTGAACACCGTGCGGGTGGCTGCAAGCGTTGTGTTGTAGCTGAAGTCGTCGTTGATCAACTGCACGAGCGGGGTAATCAGTTCTGCGGCGAACGTCGGACCAGCCAGCGGATTGATCACCTTCGAGTTACCGGTGATTTCCTCGAGCCAACCCCACGTTGAGCCGCAGACCCACGTCACCACCTGGATGACGGCGACCGAGACCGCCAGCGCCCAGGCTCCAGAGACGGCAAGCGCGGCGAGGTGGTGGGGCACATCGTGGACGCGGGCGCGACGCGTGACCATCAGCCACACCACAAACGGCAACGCGAACGCAGCCGTGGCCTTGAGCGATACCGCGCATGCGATGAGCACGATTCCGGGGGTGCACCACGTGTGTCGCATGCACAGGTACAGGCCCGCGCACACCAGGCTGACCATGACCGCCTCGTTGTGCATGCCGCCAATCAGGTGCAACAGCATGACAGGGTTGGCTACACCTACCCACAGTGCAAACCCGGGGCTAGCACCTGCGAGGCGCGCGATGCGCGGTACCGACCAGACAATGAGCGCGAAACCTGCCAGCGCGATCAGCCGGTAGGCAACGACGCCAAACGCGACGTGGTCGCCGACAATCGTGGTCACCGCTTTGCCAATGCCCAAGTGCAGTGGCCCGTACGGCGTTGTGGTGTTGCGCCAGTCGTGGGAGACCTCCCACAAATACGGGCCGGGGTTGATAGCGGCGCCTTCGGAGTAGGGGTCGAAGCCGTCGCGAAGCATTGCCCCCTGCATGAGGTAGGAGTACACGTCGCGCGACATGATTGGTGCGCTCAAGGCGAGTGGAGCGGCCCACGACCACACCGCACGGAGCACGGTCTGCTCGCCTGGGCGGGTGCGCCACAGCCACAGCCAGGCAAACACGAGAAGACCAGTGCCCGCCATCAGGAGGCCGTCCATCATGCCGCGGCCGTGGCCGTAAGTGAGGAACTCAAGGCCTATCGAGCGCATGAGGCCGTCACGGTAACGCGTCGCTCCGGCACCAAAGGAACCGATCGCGATGAGTACGGCTGCGACAACGCCGAGGGGGATCGGCCGGATTTTACCGGCCATCACATACGCCGGTCTGTGGCCTTGTGGGCCAACTCGGACAGTGCCTGGCGAGCTTCAGCAGTAATACCGGCGGTATCCAGGTGAGCAATGCCGGACGCGGTGAGACGGTTAATGCGCTCTTCGACCGCATCCTCCGCACCACTTTGGCGGATGAGATCGGCGAGGCGCTGAAGCACCTTTGGGTCGGTGGCGGTACCTACACCGGTGCGGAGCTCGTCGGCATCGTTGGCATCGAGAAGCTCAAGCGCTGTCGCGTAAAGGACAGTGCGCTTTCCTTCGCGCAGGTCATCGCCCGCGGGTTTTCCGGTGATTGCTGGGTCGCCGAAGACACCGAGGAGGTCGTCGCGAAGCTGGAATGCGATGCCAATATCGCGTCCGTAACCACGGAATGCCGCAATGGTCTCATCGTCGGCACCAGCAATAGTCGCACCAAGATGAAGCGGACGCTCGATCGTGTACGCGGCGGTCTTAAACCGGTTCACCCGATCCGCCATGTCCGCAGACTCGCTGCCACGGCTTTCCAACGAAATATCAAGGATCTGCCCACCGATGACTTCCGTGCGCATGCCCACCCACGGTTCCGCGGCGCGTTGCAGCGCCTCCAACGAAACACCGGAGTAGCGCCACATATCTTCCGCCCAGACTAAGGCGAGATCGCCGAGCAAAATCGCGGTGTTCACGCCAAACGTCGCAGCGTCGCCCAGCCAATGGTTTTCGAGGTGCTGGGCCTCCACACTGCGGTGCACCGTGGGGTTTCCGCGACGGGTATCGGAGGCGTCCACGATGTCGTCGTGGACCAGTGCACACGCCTGGATGAACTCAAGTGCACTCATCGCGCGCAAGACCGCGTTTGGGTCCTCGCCGCTGGTTTCCAAACCACCGGCGCCGACAAAACCTGCCCAGCCGTACAGCGGACGCACTCGCTTGCCACCACCCAGTGTGAACGCGCGCAAGTGCGCGACTGCTTCCGAGACAGGCTCACCGATCGCGGAAATTGCCGGCCCGTGTTCGTCGAAAAACTGCTCCAAATGCTCTTCGACGACACCAGGCACCGCACTTAAGTTCCCAATCCCCAATTCGTGTGTAGCCACGCTGCTCCTCACCGTCGTCTACGAAAATCTCTCTGGAACGTACCCTAGTCAGCCTCGCCGACACGGGGTGTGCCCGCCATGTCGAGTGCGAGAATCGCAAACGGGCGAGGGTCGCTTCCGTAATAAAAATTGCGAGCAACGTCCTGGAACCCAAACTTGCGGTAAAGCCCAAATGCGTTATTAGCTTCGCCGTCTACCTCGGGAGTAGATAGGACAGCCCAACGAGCTGATGTCGATGCGAGCAGTTCCCTGAGCATCGCCGCACCAATGCCGCGGCCCTGGTGCCTCGGATCCACATGCACTTCGGCGATTTCGAAGTAGTTGGCCAGTAGCGCACGGTCGTCGTCAGAAAGCATGCCGTCTAGACGTTGCTGAGTGAGTGCTTTGACGAGTTGTTGGTCCCACCAGCGCTCCCGCGCGCCGAGAAAACCGTAGGCCACTCCGATGACGCTGTTGTCCGAGATTGCGGCCACGGCGCAAAAGCCTGGCCAGGTGACCTCTCCACGCCACACGCGTAAACGCTGCGCGCGCATGGTTTGGGGGTACCCCATAGCTTCCATGTAGATGTCCACCAACCGTGGCACGAGGAAAGAAAACTCCGCCTTGGTCAGCCTTTGGATCTCAATGTGCACCCCACTATCGAACCACTTATGTGCCTGTTGCGGGGCTTGACCACACATCCTCGTTCGAACAGTCGAACAAACGTGCTAATTTTTGGTCGTGGTGTCGTGGGTGACTTCTAGGGTCATGGGCAATCAAAAGGCGACATGCACTGGTAACAGCGAAAGGGGAAAGTGTCATGGGAAGCGTAGTTTCAGCCACAACGGGCAGGGCGTACGGGGATATGGGGGCGCCGCGAAAGTTTGACTCGTTCATCTTCTCTGCGGAGGCACTGCTTGCACAGGCTCATGCTGACTTTGCGGCAAGGCGCTACGACCTTGCGATGGAAAACGCATACCGGGCTGCACTGCGCATCGCTGGCGCATGCAACGCTCGCAGCATTGTGCTCCGGAAGCGGAAGCGGCTGCCAACTAATGCGTGGGACAAGCTCGCGCTCACCGGGGAAAGTGGCCAGCACTGGGCGACGGTATTTTCTGCATACTCGGCGCGCCGGGCGAGGGTGGCGTCTGGGATCGACGACAACCCGTCGCCGGTCGTGGTCTCAAGCCTTATCGGTTCGGCTGAGGACTTTCTCCTGGACACCACTGGGGGTGATGCGCCGATGGCGGCGTAATAAGGCGCGGGAACAATGTGGGTACGATGTTCGTTGTATCCATACATTGTTCATTCATAGCTGGGATCTGGAGAGAAAGTAGTGTCTCTTTCTGAGCAGGAAATGCGCGCACTGCGCGAGATCGAGCAGTCGCTCCTTGCAGACGACCCGAAGTTCGGTTCCTCGGTCGCTCCGTCCTCTGGGTATGGTGCTTCGCACCCGTCGGGCCGGCTGACTATGCGTAGCCTCGCCCTCATTGTGCTGGGCCTTGTCCTTCTTCTTGGGGGAGTGGCGCTGGCGTCGTGGAGTCTGTGGACTGTGGTGTTGAGCATCGTCGGCTTCGGTGTGATGTTCTATGGGGGGATCATGGCGCTCCGTACCCCGGCTGCCGCTGGTGTTTCGCTGCAGCGAGCGCAGGCTCAGTCCAAGTCGCGCTCGCCGCGCAGTGTTAGCCTGGAGGAGAGCTTCCGTCGACGGTTTGAGGATCGTCAGTAGCTTTTAGCTTTCCCTTCGCCCTCCCGGTCTCTTCGGGAGGGCAATTTTTTATCCCCACTTCGCCCCACATTCCCCACTTTGCCCCACCCGTTGGTTTGATCCGGCCATTTTGCCTGTTAAAGGACGTTCGGAGCGGGTTGCGTCTCGTGTGCCTATAGGTGATTGATGGGGTTGTAGTGGGGGATGTGGCGGTAAGTGGGGGACATTGGCGGGTAATTGCCCCACGGGGATTGTGGCCGTTGACCTGCGTATTCTTCTTGTTGTGGGAACTAAGTTGCTCAGAGTGTGGCGTTTGTGGGGGGAAGTGGGTTAAAGTGGGGCACAGCGGAGCACCGTGGTGCGCATCTTGACTACGTGCGTAATGCGGAGCGAAGCCGAGAAAACTGCAAATGCCAATCTCTGAAGGTGAAGGAAGGTAGGTCGCCGGATGTTTCTGGGAACCTACACTCCCAAGCTCGACGACAAAGGGCGCCTGACGCTGCCTGCGAAGTTCCGTGAGGACTTGGCAGACGGCCTGATGGTGACCAAAGGACAGGACCACTCCCTCGCGGTGTACCCGCGGGACGAGTTTGCTGCACGCGCCCGCAAGGCCGCTGCAGCATCAAGGACGAACCCGAAGGCGCGCGCGTTTATCCGCAATCTGGCTGCCAGTGCGGATGAGCAAACGCTCGATGGGTCCGGACGTATCACCCTGTCGCCGGCACACCGTGAGTACGCAGGCCTTTCCAAGGAGTGCGTAGTTATCGGTTCTGTGGATTTTCTCGAGATCTGGGATCTTGAATCCTGGAATAAGTATCAAGAAGAGACTGAAGCCGCGTTCTCCGCGGCGGATGACGACGACATTCTCTCCGGTCTGCTGTAGGACTGACTACCCAACAGCGGGCAACCAATTCGGAGAGTGTGTACGGACTCTGTCCGGGGCGTGAAGCACTCTGGTGTACTTCCCCGACATCAGAACAGCCGCCCCGGACAGGGCTCTACATACTCCCCGGCTTAGAAGGAGCCGACGACTAACTGACCGCGAGGGGTGAGCCCGGATGGTGTACCGCACACACGCTGCAGACCCTCATGGGCATGTGCCGGTCATGCGCGACCGCATGGCCGAACTCCTGGCCCCAGCTGTAGAGGCGTTCGGCGCCAACGCCGTCATTGTCGATGGAACCCTTGGTGCCGGTGGCCACACCGAACACTTTCTCAACGTATTCCCGCAAGCGCGCGTGATCGGTGTGGATCGCGACCCGAATGCGCTGCAGCAGGCGACTGAGCGCCTGGCTCAGTTCGGTGAGCGTTTCACTCCGGTGCAATGCCGGTTCGACTACATCGGCGACGAGATCGCATCGGGGGAGGGCGAGACCTTCGACCTTGTGAGGCAGCACGGTGTGGCTGGTGCGCTGTTCGACCTCGGTGTTTCATCGATGCAGTTGGATCAGGAGGAGCGTGGCTTTTCCTACCGCGGTGACGCACCGCTGGATATGCGCATGGATCCGACCACCGGCATCACTGCGGCCGAGGTACTTAACACGTACTCGCATGGAGACCTGGCGAGGATTCTGAAGTCCTACGGCGATGAACGTTTCGCAGGCAAGATTGCGTCGGCTGTGCTGAAGGAGCGCGAGCGTGCGCCGTTTGACCGTGCGGACCGGCTCGTGGAACTGCTGTACAGCACCATCCCGGCCGCCACGCGACGTACTGGCGGTCACCCGGCGAAGCGCACCTTCCAGGCGCTGCGGATTGAGGTCAACCGCGAGCTTGAGGCTGTCGAGCGAGTGGTTCCGGTGATTACGGATTTGCTCGGCGTCGGCGGGCGAGCAGTGTTCATGAGTTACCAGTCGCTCGAGGACAAGATCGTCAAATCTGCCTTCGCTGAACTGACAGCTTCAAAGACGCCGGCGGGACTTCCGATGGATCTGCCGGGCACCGAGCCAACGTTCAAACTCATCACCCGCGGGGCGGAAAAGGCTCCGCAGGAAGAGATTGAGCGCAACTCGCGTGCAGCACCGGTGAGGGTGCGCGGCGTCGAGAAGCTTAAGCACTCAACGACAACCACATAACCCACAACAAACCACGTACAACACACAACCATCTGAGGACGGACACCATGGCAGCACGAGACACACGAGGTGGCTCCCGCGCGATGACGCTGACGCGCGATGGCAGTGCCCGCACCAGCCGTACAAGCGCTCCGGCACGTCGTCGCACGATGCCGGGTGTGAAGCCGCATGTGCCGCACTCCCGAGGGCGGGGGCGCCTCGGCTCGCAGCAGGTTGTGTCTGTGCGTGGGCGTCGGGTTGGCACGGTCGCGGCGCCGTCGCGTTTTTCCGCAGTGTCCGCACTTGCGGTGCCTCTGCTGGTGATCGGTATTGCTATAGCGATGCTGCTGTCCGGCGTGGCCACGACACAAACCTTCACCATCCAGCAGCTGCAGTCGAAGGAGCGTGAACTTGCCAACGAGGTCGAGTCGCTCAACCGTGACTTAGAGGATCGTCGTTCTGCTGCGGAGATCGCACAGCGCGCTGCAGGCGCAGGCATGGTGGTCGCTGGAGAACCTGGCCTAGTGGAGGTCATGGAAGGTGGTCGTGCTGAAGAGCGCCGACCTTTCAACCCAGAAAAGGTTGCCAAGATTGTCGACGTTAACGGCGAAGCGTTGCGTCAGGGCCGTGCAAGCAGTGATGACCGTGCAACCCGCGAGCTGGCGGATGCGCTGACTCAGGTTCCAGGTGGCAATCAAGCTCCGCCTCGTCCGCAGCAAGCACCGCAGGTTGCCAACGTGGCGCCGTATCAGGCAAATGTGCCCGCCGGCGAATAGACGTTAACGGTGGGGGTTGTGCCGCAGGCGTGTGGCGCAACCTCGTTTCGCATTTGTGCGGGGCATGATAAACGAGTCAATGAGCAGTTTTGGTAGGTGAGGAGGGCACGTGACATCCACGGGCACACCCCGGAAGCGTCCGGCGCCACGGAAGAGTCAGCGTCACATCACCAACCACCGTGTATTCCTTTTGACGCTTGTGTTCCTCAGCGTTGCAGCCTTGCTGATCGCACGCCTGTTTTGGGTCCAAGTGATCATCGGCGGCGAGTTGCGTGAAGTTGCCAAGGTGCAACGCCAGCGCGAGTATGTTGAGCCAGCGCGTCGCGGTGAGATCGTGGACCGTGACGGCAAGCAGTTGGCGTACACGATGCAGGCAAGGTCGTTGACGGTCTCGCCGAAGCAGTTGCGTGAGGAACTGCGGCAGCAGCAAGAGCTGCAGATGCGTATCGACGGCGTCCCCAAGGCAGATATCGACGCGCAGCTCGACGCCCGCGTTGAAGACGTGCTGCGCACAATGGCGAATGAGATCCCCGGCATGATCGGTGGCGAAACTGATCCACAGCCTACGGGTACAGACACAGAGCAGTTGCGCACTGTGGGCAGTGTCAGTGCCAAGGAGATTTTGGACAAGCTCCACGCCGACACGTCGTACGAAGTTTTAGTGCGCAACGTTGACCCGGATGTCGCTGCGAAGGTGGCGGCGAAGTTCCACGGTGTGGCTGCTGACCAGCAGGACATCCGCCAGTACCCGAACGGTGCTGTGGGGGAGAACATCATTGGCAAGGTTTCCATGGACGGGCACGGTCAGTTCGGCCTTGAGGCCTCTAGCGATGCGGTGCTTACCGGTATCGACGGCCGCTCGACCGAGGACGTCTCGGGAGGTGGGCAGTCCATTCCGGGCTCCCTGCGCGATGTGGTGCCAGCGGTACCTGGTGCGCGCATTGAGCTCACGGTGGACCTCGACCTGCAGACGTATGTGCAGCAAGTGCTTGAGCAGGCAAAGGCAAACTCTTTGGCAAAGTCGGCTGAGGCTGTCGTCCTTGACGCTCACACGGGTGAGGTGTTGGCGATGGCAAATACAGACACCATCAACCCGAACGGGGATATTGAAAAGCAGATCAAGCAGGGTAAGGATTTTGAAAACCCAGCGATCTCGCACCCGTTCGAGCCAGGCTCGGTGGCAAAGGTCATCGCTGCAGCGGCTTCAATCGATCAGGGGGTGACTGACCCGTTCGAGGTGCACCAGGTGCCGGGCTCGATCGACATGGCCGGTGTGACAGTGAGCGACGCCTGGCAGCACGATGTTCTGCCGTACACCACCGCAGGCATCTTCGGTAAGTCCTCCAACGTGGGCACATTGCAGTTGGCGCAGCGCCTCGGCGAGGAGCGCTACTGGGATTACCTCAACCGTTTCGGTATCGGTGCTCCGACCGGCATTGAGTTGCCCAATGAGTCGCCGGGTCTGCTGCCGGTGCTTGAACAGTGGTCGGGCGGTACCTTTGCCAACTTGCCAATCGGTCAGGGCATGAGCTGGACTGCGCTGCAGATGGCGAGTGTGTACCAGGCGTTGGCCAACGACGGCGAGCGCATCCAGCCACGCATCATCGAGCGCATCGTCGGACCGGACGGGCAAGATATCCCGCAGGATGAGCCGCAGCGCAACCAAGTGGTGAGCAAGGAGGCGGCGCGTACAACGGTGGATATGTTCCGTGCCGCATTCCAAGAAGACCCGACCGGCAACCAGTCGGGTACTGCACAAGGAAATGCGCTAGAGGGCTACCAGTTCTCTGGCAAGACAGGTACTGCACAGAAGGTGAACCCGGAAACGGGCGCATACTCACAGAGCCAGTATTGGATTACGTTTGCGGGTATTGCCCCGGCGAACGATCCGAGATTTGTTGTGGCGGTCATGCTGGACGAGCCGCAGCGCGGTGTACTCGACGGCGGTGCCGGTGGCCAGTCTGCGGCGCCGGTGTTCCGCCAGATTGCGAGCTGGATGTTGGATAAGGAAAATATCCCGCCGAGTCCGCCCGCGGAACCGTTTGTTCTGCAAGCCCAGTAACGGCCCTGAAAGGAAGGAATTATCATGTCCTCAGCGCCCACGCTGACATCCCTCGCTGAGATTGCGGGGGCACGCATCGTCAATGCGCCGCAGGCACCGTTTGAGGTGTCGTTTATTGGTCTTGATTCCCAAAACGTGGAGCCCGGTGGCTTGTTTGCTGCGCTGCCTGGCACGCGGGTGCATGGCGCGTCGTACGCGTTTGACTCGGCCGCAGGTGCGATTCTGACTGACGAGGAAGGTCTTGCGATCATCCAGCACACGTCGGATCGCCGGCCGGTGTTGGTCGTCGATAATGTGCGCGCGATTCTTGGCCATGTTGCCGCGGAGGTGTACGGGCATCCGTCGAAGGACTTCACGCTGCTGGGCGTGACTGGGACGTCGGGCAAGACCACCACGACGTACATGCTGGAGCGTGGACTGACGCAGGCTGGTTGCAAGGTCGGCCTGATTGGTACGACGGGCACGAAGATCATGGGCCGCGATGTGGCCACCGAGTTGACCACGCCTGAGGCGCCGACGTTGCAGGCACTGTTTGCCCGTATGCGCGACGAGGGCGTTACGCATGTGGTGATGGAGGTGTCCTCCCACGCGCTCATGCTTGGGCGCGTCACGGGTGCCCAGTTCGACGTCGCTGGTTTTACCAATCTGTCGCAGGATCACCTTGATTTCCACCCGACGATGGAGGACTACTTCGAGGCGAAAGCCTTGTTCTTTGACCCGTCGAGCGACCTCCACGCGAAGCGCAGCGTGATCTGTGTCGACGATTCTTGGGGTCAGAAGATGGCCGCGCGCGCGGAGCACCCGGTGACGGTGGCAACCCGCGGTGAGCATGCAGATGTCACTGCGGAGCTATTGCGTATCGACGACACCGGAACCCAGCACATTCGACTTCACACTCCAGAGCGTCAGGTGGAGTTTGCTCTGCCGATGCCGGGTGCGTTTAACGTCGCCAATGCCGCCCTTGCCACCACGCTCGCGGCACAGGTTGGTGTCGATGTAGCAGCGTTTGTCGCAGGCCTGGAGCAGGCGGCGGTGCCGGGGCGCATGGAGCGAATTGATGAAGGCCAGGATTTTGTCGCTGTTGTGGATTACGCCCACAAGCCGGCCGCTGTCGCAGCAGTGCTTCAGACGCTGCGTGGACAGGTCGATGGCCGGATTGGTGTGGCGATCGGCGCTGGTGGTGACAGAGATTCCTCGAAACGCCCGCTCATGGGAGCGGAAGCAGCGAAGGGCGCAGACTTTGTTGTGGTGACTGATGACAACCCGCGCACCGAAGACCCGGCAGCGATCCGCGCAGCGGTGCTGCAAGGCGCACGCGACGCAGAAACGGCAGCCGAGATCATTGAGGAAGGCTCCCGCGCGAGGGCGATCGACGCGCTCGTCGAGTGGGCAAAGCCCGGCGATGCCATCATTGTCGTGGGTAAAGGCCACGAGGTTGGACAGATCATCGGCGACACCAAGCACCATTTTGATGACCGCGAAGAGATGCGGCGCGCACTTCGCGCCCGCCGAGAGAAGAGGAACGCATGATTGCACTGACGCTTCGCCAGATCGCGGAGATCACCGGAGGACATTTGAGCCCGGAGGCTGATCCGGACGCCTCGGTGACCGGGTTTGTGGAGTTTGATTCCCGCAAGATCGGCCCCGGCGGGCTATTCGTTGCGTTCCCGGGTGCGAACGTGGATGGCCACGATTTTGTGGGTAAGGCGGCTGCGGCGGGTGCCACGGCGTCGTTGACCACGAGGGAGGTCGGTCGGCCGGCTGTGGTCGTCGAGAAGCGACCGCCCAGTGCCGACGACAACTCGGACCTGGCGGTCAACGATCCAACTGGCTCCGCAGCAGGCGTTGTGGATGGGATGTCAAAGTTGGCCACCTATGTGGCCCGCGAACTGACGGAGAACCACGGGTTGCGGATCATCGGCGTGACTGGTTCTGCCGGCAAGACCTCGACGAAGGACCTGATCGCGGCGGTGCTGCAGCGCGCGGGCGAGACGGTGGCGCCTCCGGGGTCGTTTAATAACGAGATCGGCCACCCATACACGGTGCTGCGCTGCACGGAGGAGACGAAGTTCCTGGTCGCGGAGATGTCGGCGCGCGGTATCGGCCACATTGCGCACTTGGCCACGATTGCACCACCGCAGATCGGTGTGGTGCTTAACGTGGGCTCGGCGCACCTGGGGGAGTTCGGCTCCCGCGAGAACATCGCGCAGGCCAAGGGCGAACTCGTTGAGGCGCTGCCTGCCGATGGCATCGCGGTGCTCAACGCCGACGACGACCTGGTCAACGCGATGGCTCCGCGGACGAAGGCACGCGTGGTGCGCTTTTCCGCCAACGGCAATACGGCAGCGGATTACTACGCCACCGATGTGGAACTGGATGCGGTGGCGCGTGCGTCGTTTATCATGCACACCCCGAAGGGTGATCCGCAGCGCGTAACCCTCAACGTGTTCGGTGCCCACCAGGTGGGCAATGCGCTGGCTGCAGCTGCAGTCGGCATTGAATCGGGCATGGATGCCGCAACTGTCGCGCAGGCGTTGTCTGATGCGCACTCCGTGTCGGTCAACCGCATGGACGTCAACACCCGCGCCGATGGCGTGACCGTGATCAACGATGCCTACAACGCCAACCCTGAATCGATGCGGGCTGCCATTGCCGCGTTGGGTTACACCGCCGCGGCGCGCCCAGGTGTGCGCTCCGTTGCGGTGCTGGGGGAGATGGGCGAACTTGGCGCCGGTGCGGAACACGAGCACGCGGCGCTTGCCGATGAGTTGGCGCGCTACAGCGTCACCGACCTCATCACTGTCGGGAATAATGCGTCGATGGAAGCGCTGGCCGAGCGTGCTGAGCAATTCGGCATCCGCACCAGCGGCGTCGCCGATGCTGCCGAAGCCAGCGAGGTAGTGCGCGAACTGTTGGCCATGCCGCCAGCGGGTATCGACGACTGGCAGTCGCGCACCCACCGCGATGTCGTGCTGGTAAAAGCATCAAACGTTGCGCGACTGTGGGCAGTGGCCGAGGCGCTACTGCAAGGGCATACGCTTAGATAGTTCAACATGAATAACGAAACAGCAGCGAGGTAACACTTCATGGTTCAAGTCATTTGCGCCGGGATTCTTAGTTTCCTGGTCTCGATTTTTGTGACCCCGCTGCTCATTAGATATTTCCATCGCCGCGAGATGGGGCAGGAGATCCGCGAGGACGGCCCGAAGTCGCACGCCCGCAAGCGTGGCACGCCAACAATGGGCGGCATCGCTATTTTGTTAGCAATCGCGCTTGGCTACGTCGGCGGCAGTCTCTCAGCCTTGGCTACGGGCCACACGGCGTTTACTGCCTCGGGCCTGATCGTGCTGGGGCTTACGCTGACGCTCGGCCTCGTAGGTTTTGCCGATGACGGCATTAAGTTGTTCATGCACCGCAACCTTGGCCTCAATAAGACGGCGAAGCTTGTGGCGCAGTTTGCCATTTCGATCGCCTTCGGGCTGCTTATCTTGCAGTTCCCGGACGAGAACGGTCTGACACCTGGCTCGACGTTCTTGTCGTTCGTGCGCGACATCGACACGATCAACCTCGCCATCGGCGGGGGTGTGGTGGGCACCATCATCTTCCTAGTGTTCATCTACATCCTGCTCGCCGCGTGGTCGAATGCAGTGAACCTGACTGACGGTCTCGACGGGTTGGCCGCTGGTACGACGGCACTTGTGATGGCTGCCTACTCGGGCATTACGTTCTGGCAGTTCCGTAACTCTTGTGACGCTGTCGCGACCGCTGGCTGTTACTCGGTGCGCGACCCGTTGGACCTGGCTATCCTCGCGGCGGCCGGTTTTGGTGCCTGCGTGGGTTTCCTGTGGTGGAATGCCGCACCCGCGAAGATCTTTATGGGGGATACTGGCTCGCTGGCACTCGGTGGCCTTGTTGCGGGCCTGTCGGTTGCTTCGCGCACCGAGTTGCTGATGGTTGTCATTGGCGCGTTGTTCGTCCTGGAGGCCGCCTCCGTGGTGATTCAGGTTGCGTCCTTCAAGACCACCGGCAAGCGAGTGTTCCGCATGGCGCCGTTCCACCACCACTTTGAAAACGGCGGCTGGCCAGAGACTGCCGTAGTGGTGCGTTTCTGGATCATCTCCGGGATGTCGGTCATGCTTGGCCTCGCCGCGTTTTATGGTGAGTGGCTCTCGTTGAACGGAGCGGGCCTGTGACGCTGCCAGATCATGTTTTAGTCGCCGGTGCTGGTGTTTCTGGTCTCGGCGCAGCGCACTTGCTGACGAAGGCGGGTGCGAATTGCACGGTTGTCGACGACAACCCGGATGGGCGCGCAGCCGCTACCGCAAAAGGCTTCGCGGTGTGTTCCAGCGCTGAAGCGCGCGAGCGCTTCGCTGACACTGGCCTTGTGGTCACCTCGCCCGGGTGGCGACCTGATACGCCATTGCTTGTCGACGCCACCGCCGCCGGCATCGACGTCATCGGCGATGTTGAACTGTGCTTCCGCCTTGACCGCGCCGGCGTGTTTGGCGCACCGAGGACGTGGCTCGTCGTCACGGGCACCAACGGCAAAACCACGACCACGGGCATGCTGGCGGCGATGATGACCGAAGTCGGCGCCGACTCCGGCCGTATCGCACGTGCCTGCGGCAACATCGGCACCGCGGTCGGAGAGGTGCTGCTTCTCGACGAACACGTCGATGTCCTCGTTGCCGAACTGTCCAGCTTCCAGCTGCACTGGTCCTCCGAGCTCGTGCCGGATGCTGGCGTGCTGCTGAACCTGGCTGAAGACCACATTGACTGGCACGGCTCGTTTGCGGAATACGCCGCGTCGAAGGCGAAGGTATTGCAAGCAACGCATGCGGTTGCAGGTATCGACGATACGGAGGTGCAGCGTTTAGCTGAGCAGACTGGTCGCGACGACATCATCGGGTTCACACTTCAAGAGCCTGGCGACAACCAGGTCGGTGTTTCGGGCGGCAGGATCGTGGCCAAACTCGGCGGCGAAACTATCGACGTTGCAAGTGCCGACGGCATCGAGCCCGCCGGAGCCGCCGGTCTGCTTGACGCACTCGCGGCCGCTGCGGTGGCGTTGACCCAGGGGGCCAAGCCGCATCACATCCAGCGGGCACTGGAGAAGTACCGCGTGGCCGGTCACCGTGGGGCGGTGGTGCACTCCGGCGGCGGTGTGGATTGGGTGGATAACTCCAAGGCCACTAACCCGCACGCGGCGGATTCTGCGCTCACCGGTGCGGGCACGGTGGTGTGGGTCGCGGGAGGACAGCTCAAAGGCGCTGCCGTCGACGGTGTCGTCAAAGCACACGCTGATCAGTTCCGCGCCGTTGCTCTGCTCGGTGTGGATCGTGAGCTCATCCGCGCGTCTGTCAACGCGGCCGCCCCGGACGTTCCGGTGTTTGTCTCTGACTCCACGGATCCGGAACAAGCCATGGATGAGGTTGTTGCGTGGGCGGCGACCCAGGCGCAGCCGGGCGATACGGTGCTGTTGGCGCCGGCTGCTGCGAGCTTGGATATGTTTTCGGGCATGTCAGCGCGTGGCGACGCCTTCGCAGCGGCAGCGATGCGACACTGGAGCCCGGATAACAAGTAAGCTCAACTTCACGTTGAGACTTCTCGAATGAAAGGGCAGCTGCATGGCGGTGCAACAGGGGACAACGCGGCGTGCCCCGCGATCGACCGAGCCAACCTCAAAATTGGCGCTTAAGGTGCGCAGATTTGAGGAGTTTCTGGATTCCCGGCCGCTCATCGACTACACCATGATCCGCAGCATTGTCCTGGTGCTTGCAGGTCTTGGTGTGGTCATGGTGATGTCGTCGTCAATGGCGACGTCGTTCGCAGATTCCGAGAGCGTCTGGGGCGTGGCCATCCGTCAAACCGTCATGGTCATCGGTGGCCTGATCGCGTTTTGGGTGGCGCTGAAAACGCCGCCTGAGCGGCTGCGCAGCTTCTCCGCTGTCCTGATGGCCGCTTCCGTTATTTTGCTGATCTTGGTGCTCACGCCCTTGGGCACCGGCCGCGAAGAGGTAGGTTCCCAGTCGTGGATTGTGCTGGGCCCGCTGCGCCTGCAGCCATCGGAGGTGGCCCGTGTGGCTATCGCGATGTGGGGCGCGAAGGTGCTCGAACACAGAAATCCGCAACGTTTGTTCCAGGCCAACAACGGTTTCCTCGCGTTCTTTATCGTGGCTGCAATCTGTGTCGCGTTGATTGCCGCACAGGGCGACATGGGTATGGCTTTGTCGTTCGCGGTTGTGGTCGCCTTCATCCTGATCTTCGCGGGTGTGCCAAAGAAGGCAATCGTTTACCTGGGAATTGGTGGCGCGTTCTCACTGATTGTGGCGTTCTTGTCCGGAGGTTTCCGCTCTGCGCGTTTCCACGTGTACTTCGACGCACTGCGCGGCCACTTCGATGACACGCAAGGTATTGCGTTCCAGTCCCACCAAGGCTTTTTGTCGCTCGCAGACGGTCACATTTTCGGTGTCGGTCTTGGCCAGTCCCGCGCGAAGTGGTTCTACCTGCCTGAGGCACGCAACGACTTTATTTTCGCGATCATCGGCGAAGAGCTCGGCCTGTGGGGCGGCACCTTGGTTATTTCCCTGTTCGCCTTGCTCGGCTTTTTCGGTTTCCGTACCGCTCGGCGTGCGCAGTCGCAGTACCAGACGCTGATGGCGGCGGCGCTGACGGCAGCGGTTGTTTCGCAGGCGTTTGTCAACATCGGCTACGTCATCGGTCTGCTGCCGGTGACCGGCATTCAGCTGCCGATGCTCTCTGCCGGCGGTACCTCGGCGGTGATCACCCTGGGTGCGATGGGTGTGTTGGCAAACGTGGCTCGCCACGAGCCGGATGCGATTTCCGCGATGCAGAACTACGGCCGCCCAGTGTTCGACCGCATGCTTGGCGTCCAGGAGCCCCGTCCGATCACACAGCAACGCCAGCCTCGCGAGCACCCACGTGAGCAGGTACAGCGCAATCACCGCCCGACGGCGCCGGTGCGTCAAGCCACTGGTGGGCCGCGCCGCGTGCGTAGATAGCAGGAGGATTACATGAGTGAACTCAACGTCGTCTTGGCAGGCGGCGGCACCGCAGGCCATATTGAGCCGGCGCTCGCCGTGGGGGAGGTGTTGCGTGATCAGTTCGGTGCCAATGTTGTCGCGTTGGGCACGGAGCGTGGTTTGGAAACCACGATTGTTCCCGCCCGCGGTTTTCAGTTGGCGTTGATTGATCCGGTGCCCATTCCGCGCAAGAAGCCGTGGAAGTTGGCTGCGGTGCCGGCGAAGCTGCTGCGTTCGGTCAATCAGGCCAAGGAGGCGATGAAGTCTTCGGGTGCTCAGGTGGTGCTCGGTACCGGCGGGTATGTGTCCGCGCCGGCATACTTGGCGGCGAAGTCGCTGCGGCTGCCGTTTTTCGTGCTGGAAACAAATGCGCTTGCGGGGATGGCGAACAAGCTTGGGGTCAAGCTCGGTGGCGTTGGCCTGAATGCGGTGGCGAACTCGGGCATGGCCGGCGACGTCGTCGGCATTCCGGTGCGTCCCGGTGTCGGGGTCGACCCGGATGGGGCAAAGCGTGAGCGTGGCCTACGCACGTGGGGCCTTGATCCGGAGAAGACGACTGTCCTCGTCACTGGTGGTTCCCAGGGTGCGGTGAGCATCAACACGGCGCTCGCTGGCGCGGTTGAGCGCATCACCGCTGCGGGTCACCAGGTGTTACATGCTTACGGGCGCAAGAACGACGCACCTGCACCTCATGAGGGGTATACGGCCGTGCCGTACATCGACGATATGGAGGCGGCCTATGCGGTCGCGGAAGTCGTCGTGTGTCGCTCTGGTGCGATGACGGTTGCGGAGAACTCCGCGGCCGGAGTGCCGGCGATCTACATCCCGTTGCCGCATGGCAATGGCGAGCAGGGGTTGAACTCGGCACACTTGGTGGCCACAGGGGCGGCATTGCGTATCGACGACGCGGAGCTGAACGGCGACGTACTCGTCGAGAAGCTGCTGCCTTTGCTCAATAACGACGATGCGCGTGCCGAGATGCGTCGCGCAATTGCTCAATCCGGTGCCGGCAATGTTGCCGAGGACCTCGCGCGCCGCATTGCTGATGCGGCTGGAAAGGAAAACTGATGACGGATCTCTCACGCGTGCACCTCATTGGCATCGGCGGTGCCGGCATGTCGGGCGTGGCGCATATCTTGTTGGACCGAGGCGCAACCGTGACTGGCTCTGACGCGAAGGACTCTCGTCCGGTTCGCGCACTGAAGGCCAAGGGCGCGAAGGTGGCGCTTGGCCACGACGAGGCCAACCTGGAGCTCTCTGGTGAGCTTCCCACCGCGGTGGTGACGAGCTTTGCTGCTATCCCGCAGGACAACCCCGAACTCGTCCGCGCCAAGCGGGAGGGTGTTCCGCTGCTGCGCCGCTCGGACCTGCTGGCCGAGTTGATGGAGGGCCGTACTCAGCTGTTGCTCGCTGGCACGCACGGCAAGACTTCGACGACGTCGATGGCGGTCGTGGCGTTGCAAGCAGCAGGGCAAGACCCGTCGTTCGCGATCGGCGGGCAACTCAACCGTGCTGGCACGAACGCTCATCACGGCCAGGGCGAGGTTTTTGTCGCGGAGGCCGACGAGTCGGACGCGTCGCTGTTGCGTTACTCCCCAGATGTCGCCGTGATTACGAACATTGAGCCGGATCACCTGGACTTCTACGGCACGCGTGAGGCGTATTTCAAGGTGTTCGATGATTTTGCGGACATTGCGAAGAACATCGTGGTGTGCCTAGATGACGAACACGCCGCAGCTTGCGGTGCGCGCGCAATCGAGCGTGGTCTGACGGTTTACGGATACGGCACTGAAGAAGCCGCAAAGCGCCACCCGAGCGTGCCGGCAGCGGCGGTGATTACCGAAGAGCGCCAGGAAGGCGAGCACACCGCAGTCGGTGTGCGTTTGCGCACGCCTGATGTCTCCGGCGAGGTCACCTACAGCATGGCTATCCCGGGCCGCCACATGGTGCTCAACTCGGCAGCAGCGCTGCTCGGTGGGGTACTCGTCGGCGCGAATCCGGAGAAGCTCGCCCAGGGGCTCAGCGAGTTCACGGGCGTGCGCCGTCGTTTCGAGTACAAAGGCAGCGTCGGCGAGACTCGCGTGTACGACGACTACGCCCACCACCCGACCGAGGTGGAGGCGGTGCTTACCGCGGCCCGCGACAAGGTGGAAGCAGAAGGCAACGGTGCGCGTGTGGTCGTGTGCTTCCAGCCACACCTGTACTCGCGCACCCAGGAGTTCTCCAGCGAGTTTGCTAAGGCATTGTCGCTGGCAGACGAGTGCGTGCTGTTAGATATCTACGGTGCCCGTGAAACCCCGGTTGAGGGTGTGACCTCGCGCATTATTAGCGACGAAATGACCATCCCGGTGCACCTTGAACCGGACTTCTCTGCTGCTCCTGCAACCGTTGCGTCCGTGACCGAGCCGGGTGACTTGGTGCTCACGATGGGGGCGGGCAGTGTGACCATGCTGGCAGACGAGATCCTGGATGCGTTGGCGGGCAAGTAATGTCCACGAAAGTTCCCATGCCTGATTCAACCGAGGAGCAGCCGAAGCACCGGAAGATCCCGTACGGTGCGATCGCAGCAACGGTGGCCATTGTTGTGGCTGTGTGCGCGGCCGTGCCGTTCACGCCGCTGATGAGCGTGAACGATATTGCCGTCGAGGGGTCCGTGAACCTGCCCGAGGAGGAAGTACGCAACCTCACCGGGATTGATTACGGCACGCCGATAGGCAAGGTGAAGCCGCGCCGAGCCGCCGAGAATGTTGCCGCAAACCCCTGGGTGGATTCCGCAACAGTGTCGCGCGCGTGGCCGAACGGTGTCAGTGTGGAGATCACAGAGCATGATCCGGTGGCGTGGGTGGACATTGATGGCCAGCCGCACCTGATCGACCGGGAGGGCCGCGATTTCATCGTTGCGGCGCCGCCCGCAGGCGCTGTGGAGATCCAGGGGGTGGCCCAGGAGCGGTTTGCGCAGGCGGTGGAGGTGGCGTCGTCGATTAGCGATGTTGCCCGGCCTCGCGTCCGCGCGCTCAAAGCCAACGGTGACTACACCTACACGCTCGTGCTTGACGACGACCGCGTAGTCCAGTGGGGAGCTGCAACCGACAATGCGAATAAGGCGCTGGCGCTCGAAACCGTGCTCCAGTTGGAAGGCCACGAGTTCAATATTTCTAACCCCGAGTTGGTGACCTCGCGCTAAAACCCCAGGTCACAACCCTAAAGTACAGGTTTAGGGTTGTGACACGCCGGGGGAGAACACAAAAAATGCTTCGCTTTCAAACATGATGGGACGCAACTGAACACCCGAGTTTTGAAAGGCGAGACTTACGCTATGACTTCTCCCGCCAACTACCTCGCCATGATCCGCGTCGTCGGTGTCGGCGGGGGCGGCGTCAACGCTGTGAACCGAATGATTGAGGAGGGGTTGAAGGGCGTCGAATTCGTCGCCATCAACACTGACTCGCAGGCGCTGCTGTTTACCGATGCCGACACCAAGCTCGACATTGGTCGAGAAGCCACCCGTGGGCTGGGCGCAGGCGCGAACCCCGAGGTTGGCCGCACTTCCGCCGAGGACCACAAGCAGGAGATTGAGGAGTCCCTGAAGGGCTCCGACATGGTCTTCGTTACCGCAGGCGAAGGCGGCGGCACCGGTACTGGTGCGGCCCCGGTCGTCGCAGGTATTGCAAAGAAGATGGGCGCACTGACTATTGGTGTTGTGACCCGCCCGTTCACCTTTGAGGGCAAGCGCCGTACCCGCCAGGCGCTGGCTGGCATTGAGAACCTGAAGGAAGTTTGCGACACCGTCATCGTGATCCCGAACGACCGCCTCCTGCAGCTGGGAGACGCGGAGCTCTCCATGATGGAAGCGTTCCGCGCGGCTGACGAGGTGCTCTACAACGGTGTTCAGGGTATTACCAATCTGATCACCATCCCGGGCATGATCAACGTCGACTTTGCGGACGTGCGCTCCGTTATGGCTGACGCTGGCTCCGCGCTCATGGGCGTCGGCTCTGCGCGCGGCGAGAACCGTGTGATGACCGCAACTGAACAGGCCATCAACTCCCCGCTGCTGGAGACCACCATGGAGGGCGCCAAGGGCGTGCTCATCTCCGTCGCCGGTGGCTCCGACCTCGGCCTGATGGAAGTTAACAACGCTGCTTCCATCGTGGAGGAGAAGGCCGACGACGATGCCAACATCATCTTCGGCACGATTATCGACGACAACCTGGGCGACGAGGTCCGCGTGACCATCATCGCCACTGGCTTCGACGAGAAGGCCAACGCTCGTCCTGCCGAGGACGCCCCGCAGGCAAGCGTCGTCGCTCCGGCCGAGGAGCTTGAGTCCCAGCCGGAGAAGCCGGCCGAGCCACGCACTGAGACCCGGACCGAGACCCGCGCCGAGCAGCCGTCGGAGAGCTACCAGGCTCGTCACCGCTACGAGCCAAACCGTGGCCTGTTTACGGACCGTGAGGACTCCCGTCCGCGCCGCGACGAGGAGTTCGGCGGCGGCTTCGACGACTTGGATGTGCCTGATTTCATGCGCTAGTTAGACTGGCTGGCATGCCAGATCTTTCCAACCGCCCCGTCCGCATGGTGTTTACTTCCCGTGCTGGCGGGGTTTCGCGTTCTCCGTACGATGCGTTCAACCTGGGAACGCATGTTGGCGACGACCCAGCCGACGTCGCCGCGAACCGTCAGCGTCTCGCCGACATCTTGGGCCTTCCCGCCGAGCGTTTCGTGTGGATGGAACAACTCCACACCAACACCGTCACCGTGGTCGACGGGCCTGCGGATGAGCCGGTTGCGACCACTGACGCGATCGTGACTCGCAAGAAAAACCTCGCGCTGTGCGTGCTGGTTGCGGACTGCACCCCCGTGCTGCTGTCCGACCACAGCGCAGGTGTGATCGCCGCAGCCCACGCGGGCCGTATGGGAGCTCGCAACGGCATTGTGCGCCGCACCGTCGAGGAGATGGTGGCGCTTGGCGCAGCCCCGGAGCGTATCCAGGTGCTGCTCGGGCCGGCGGCGGCAGGTGAGTCCTATGAGGTGCCTGCCGAGATGGCTGCGGACGTCGAAAAGCATTTGCCCGGCTCGCGCACAACCACCAAGCAGGGGACCGCGGGCATCGACGTCCGTGCCGGGCTTGTGCGCCAGCTCATGGGCATGGGCGTGACCCACATCGATGCGGATCCGCGCGATACCATCACCGATACCGATTTCTTCTCCCATCGCCGCGATGGCGTCACCGGACGTCAAGCCGGCGTGATTTGGATGCCAGATGCATAACCTCGAAAAAGTAACCCAGCAGATTCACGACGCCGAGCGTGCCGCAGGTCGCCCGGAAGGCAGTGTGCGACTGCTACCTGTGACCAAGTTCCACCCGGTGGAGCGCATCATCGAACTTGCCGACGCAGGCATCACCCTCGTCGGCGAAAACCGCGAGCAGGAAGCACGCGCGAAGGCAGAAGCTCTGGACGGCCGTTGCGAGATCGCGATGATCGGCCAGATCCAGTCCAAGAAAGCCAACGCTGTGGCGCGCTGGGCCGCGCAAGTACACTCGCTTGACTCTGTGAAGTTGGCGCACGGCCTCGACCGTGGCATGGCGCTTGCCCTCGAGCGTGGCGACCGCACCACGGACACCCTGCCGTGCCTGATCCAGCTTTCCGACGACGGCGATACCGCCCGTGGCGGCGCCTCCTACGATGACGTTGCCGACATCATCGAAGCAGTCGAACACTCCGAACACCTTCGCCTCGACGGGTTCATGGTCGTGCCACCGCTGGACTCTGATCCCGAGGCGGTGTTCCGCAGGGCGCGTGCGCTTGTCGACGACACCTCCGCACGCCTCGGCCGCGACCTCATCTTGTCGGCCGGCATGAGCGGCGACTTTGAGGTAGCAATCGCGTGCGGTTCAGACCTGGTGCGTGTCGGAACAGCGCTGCTCGGGCCCCGCCCCGTAGGCTGACCTTCATCGCAAAACCACCCCCAAGGAGCCCCACTATGTCCTTCTTTGGCAGCGCAAAGGAATTCTTCGGCCTCGGTCCGATCGAGAACAACGAGGACGACGCCTACTTTGAGGATTCGCGCTACTCCGAAGCTTCCTCGACTGCTGGCGCTGGCGCGTACGACCGTGCTGAGCGTCCGTCGCGTTATGAGCGTGACCACCGCGAGGTGTCGTCGACACGCGCCAGCTACCGTCCGACCCCACGCATCGTCAACGTGTCTCCGCGTAATTACAACGATGCCAAGGAGATCGGCGAGCCGTTCCGCGATGGCGACGCAGTGGTGATGGACCTCACCGATCTGGACACCGCCGATGCAAAGCGCATCGTCGACTTCGCCGCCGGCCTATGCTTTGGCTTGCGTGGCAGCATGCACAACCTGTCCCGTGGCGAGGAGACCCGCAAGCGTCTGTTCGCGATCGTCCCGGAGCACGGCAATGTGGACAAGGAAGCGCTGAAGCGCTCCGCGGGCCTGCGCTAGACAACCTGTAGGGTGTGAACGCGTGGCACTTATCGGAGCAATTCTTTACGCCGTCATCGGCATCTACTCGCTGATTGTCGTCGTGCGCATCATCATTGAGATGATTCAGGCATTTTCGAAGCACTTCGACCCGCCCCACTGGTTCATCATGGTGGCGGAACCACTGTTCAAGATCACCGACCCTCCAGTGTTTGCATTACGCAAGCTCATCCCCCCGTTGAGGTTGAACGGGGGAGTAGGGCTCGATGTGAGCGTGATCGTGCTTTTCCTGGCACTTTCCCTGCTCCAGATGGTTATCCGGGCGACGATGATCGTTCCGGCACTGCATTAGCGCGCTGTCATGTGCGTTGTGTAGACGAAACAGTTACAATTCAGCAGACAAATTAAGTACGTTCCCGTAACGTGGGGCGCATTCGCGACCCGCAGACGCGGGTCCGTTACAAGAACATGAAGGGAACGCAAATGCCGTTGACGCCAGCTGACGTGCACAATGTCGCTTTCAGCAAGCCCCCGATTGGCAAGCGGGGCTACAACGAGGACGAAGTTGATCAGTTCCTCGACCTGGTTGAAGACGCGCTTGCACAGCTCCAGGATGAAAACGAAGAGCTCCGCGCACGACTCGAAGAGGGTGGCGCTGGCGTAGCGGCACCGGCAGCAGCCGGTTCTTCCGCAGACGAGGCTGCAATCCGCCGCGAGGTGGAGCAGAAGATCCGCGCTGACTACGAGGCGCAGCTGCGTTCCGCGAAGGAAGCCAAGGACAAGGCCGAGGCTGAGGCTAAGGCTGCCAAGGAAGATGCGGCAGCAGCCCGCAAGCAGGCTGAGGAAGCTCGCGCACAGGCTGCGAAGCGTCCGGCTGAAGGCGTGTCCAAGGCGGTCAACACCGCCCCGCAGAAGGCAGAGCCTTCGCAGGATTCGCACATCCAGGCTGCCAAGGTGCTCGGCCTTGCACAGGAGATGGCAGACCGTCTGACCAGCGATGCCCAGGCAGAGGCAACCTCCATGCTGGCAGACGCACGCAGCGCTGCAGAGCGTGAGGTGGCCGAGGCTGAGGCGAAGTCCAAGAAGCAACTGCAGGACGCTCAGACCCGCTCCCAGTCTCAGCTGCAGGAGGCGGAGACTCGCGCCAAGCAGCTCGTCGCCGAGGCCCAGAAGAAGGCCGAGGAGACCACTGGCGAGGCCGCTTCCCGCGCCGAGGCCCAGATCCGCCAAGCGGAGGAGAAGGCCAACAAGCTCAAGGCAGATGCAGAGCGCAAGCACACCGAGATTATGAACACGGTGAAGCAGCAGCAGACTGCGCTGGAGAATCGCATTGCGGAGCTGCGCACCTTCGAGCGCGAGTACCGTACTCGCCTGAAGACGCTGCTTGAGTCCCAGCTCGAGGAACTCGAGGCCCGCTCAACTACGGCGCCGAACGAGAAGTAAAACCTCAACGCCCGGGAGTGCTACACTTCCGGGCGTAACGCTTTGATCCGGCTATCACCGGGGAGCATTCCGGAAGAACGGCATTACGCTTATTAGAACCGGACGTTAAATGGGAAGACGTCACTTCCTTCACCACAAATGAAGTGGGGGCTTTCGCCCCAAGCAGGGTGGTACCGCGCAGCACATGCGTCCCTGCAGATTGTGTGTGGAGGAGTGTCATGGTTGGCAACGTCTACCCTAAGGTCGATATGACCGGAGGCAGCGACAAGTTTCCCGAGATGGAACGCGCTGTGCTCGACTACTGGAACAAGGATGAAACGTTCCAGGCATCGCTTGAGCAGCGTGAAGGTTGCGAAGAATACGTGTTCAATGACGGCCCGCCGTTTGCTAACGGTCTGCCTCACTACGGCCACCTGCTGACGGGCTACGTCAAGGACATCGTTCCGCGCTACCGCACGATGACTGGCTTCCATGTGCCGCGTGTGTTCGGCTGGGACTGCCACGGTCTGCCGGCCGAGTTGGAGGCAGAAAAGCAGCTCGGCATCACTGACAAAGCCCAGATCGAGGACATGGGCCTGGAGAAGTTCAACGAATACTGCGCGAAGTCCGTCATGAACTACGCCGGCGAGTGGGAAGAGTACGTCACCCGTCAGGCTCGTTGGGTGGACTTTGAGAACGGCTACAAGACCATGGACCCGGAGTACATGGAATCCGTCATGTGGGCGTTCAAGGAGCTCTACGACAAGGGCTTGATCTACCAGGGCTTCCGTGTGCTGCCGTACTCCTGGGCAGAGCACACGCCGCTGTCCAACCAGGAGACGCGTCTCGACGATTCCTACCGCGACCGCCAGGACCCTACCGTCACCGTCACCATGCCGTTCACCGGCGGCCGCGCCGGCTACGCTGCGGAGAAGACGTGGGCTGAGCACCCTGAACTGCACGATGCGGCTGCGATCGCCTGGACCACTACGCCGTGGACGCTGCCGTCGAACTTGGCGTTGGCGGTTCACCCGGAGGTTGAGTACTCGTTGGTGAAGCCGGGGGATGAGGGTGTCGTCGATACGCCATTGCTCTTGGCGACGAACCTGCTCGGCGCATACGCGAAGGAACTCGGCGAGTACGAGGTCATCTCCACGTTCACCGGCGCCCAGCTCGAGGGCCTGGAGTACGAGCCGGTCTTTGACTACTTCCGCGACCACGAGAACGCGTTCATGGTGCTTAACGCGGACTACGTCACCACCGAGGACGGCACCGGTGTCGTCCACCAGGCGCCCGCCTTCGGTGAAGACGATATGTTCACCTGCCAGGACTACGGCATCGATTTGGTCATCCCCGTCGACGCCGACGGCAAGTTCACCTCGCTGGTTCCGGACTACGAAGGCAAGTTGGTCTTCGACGCGAACCGCGACATCATCCGCGACCTGCGCGCCAAGGGCCGTGTCGTGCGTGACCAGACCATCGTCCACTCTTACCCGCACTCCTGGCGCTCCGGCGAGCCACTGATCTACATGGCGCTGCCGGCTTGGTTTGTGAAGGTCACGGACATCCGCGACCGCATGGTCGAGCTCAACCAGGAGATCGACTGGATCCCGTCGCACATCCGCGATGGCCAGTTTGGCAAGTGGCTCGAAGGCGCTCGCGATTGGAACATTTCGCGTACCCGCTACTGGGGCTCCCCGGTGCCGGCGTGGGTATCCGATAACCCGGAGTACCCGCGCGTGGATGTCTACGGTTCCCTCGATGAGCTCGAGCGTGACTTCGGTGAGCGCCCCAAGTCGCTGCACCGTCCGCACATTGATGAACTGGTGCGTCCGAACCCGGACGACCCGACTGGTAAGTCCATGATGCGCCGCGTGCCGGACGTGCTCGACTGCTGGTTCGAATCCGGCTCTATGCCGTTTGCGCAGTACCACTACCCGTTTGAGAACCGCGAAGAGCACGACGCTCGCCAGCCGGCTGACTTCATCGTCGAGTACTCGGGCCAGACCCGTGGCTGGTTCTACGTCCAGCACGTGCTGTCTACCGCGCTGTTCGACCGTGTGGCGTACAAGAAGGTCGTCGCCCACGGCATCGTGCTTGGTTCCGACGGCCAGAAGATGTCCAAGTCCAAGGGCAACTACCCGAACGTCAACGAGGTTTTCGACCGCGACGGTTCCGACGCGATGCGTTGGTTCCTGATGTCTTCGCCGATCCTGCGTGGTGGCAACCTGATCGTCACTGAGCAGGGCATCCGCGAGGGCGTGCGCCAGGCGCTGCTGCCGATCTGGAACGCGTACACCTTCCTGCAGCTGTACTCCTCTGAGGACGCTCAGTGGTCGGTGGATTCCGACAACGTGCTCGACCGTTACATCCTGGCCAAGACCCACGACTTGGTGGAGGCCGTGGGCGAGGCTCTCGACGACACGCGCATCGCCGATGCTTGCGATGAGGTGCGTCGCTTCGCGGACACCCTGACCAACTGGTACGTGCGTCGCTCCCGTGATCGTTTCTGGGAAGGCCAGGAGGCGCACCCGGAGGCGTTCAATACGCTTTACACGGTGCTTGAAGTCGTGACCCGTACCGTCGCGCCGTTGCTGCCGTACATCTCTGAGGTGATCTGGCGTGGCCTGACCGGTGGCCGTTCCGTGCACCTGACTGACTTCCCGAAGACAGACAACCTGCCGGCGGATGCTGACCTGGTCGCTGCGATGGATGCGACGCGTGCGGTGTGTTCGGCGGCGTCGTCGGTACGCAAGGCGAACAAGCTGCGTAACCGTCTTCCACTGCCGAAGCTCACTGTTGCTCTGCCAGAGGCTGATCTACTTAAGCCGTTCCGCTCCACCATTCGCGACGAAGTGAACGTCAAGGACGTTGAGCTCACCGCGGATGTGGACTCGGCTGGTTCGTTCGAGGTCGTCGTTAATGCGAAGATTGCTGGTCCGAAGCTGGGCAAGGATGTCCAGCGCGCGATCAAGAACGTCAAGGCTGGCAACTATGAGCGTCGTGGCGACGACGTGGTGGTCGACGGAGACATCGTGCTGACTCCGGAGCTCTACACCGAGCGTCTCGTCGCCGAGAACCCGGAGAGCACTGCGCGTGTCGACGCCGACGCCGCCGTCGGCCTCGTCGTCCTGGACACCAACGTCACTGAGGAACTCGAGGCTGAAGGCTGGGCCGCCGATGTCATCCGTGGCCTGCAGGATGCGCGCAAGCGTGAGGGCCTTGAGGTCTCCGATCGCATTGCGGTTGTGCTTGCAGTGCCGGCGGAGAAGGAGGAGTGGGCTCGTCGTCACGCAGAGCACATTGCCGCCGAAACCTTGGCAACCTCCTTCGATGTGGTCACCGAACCAGTCGAAGGCCATGATGTTGTCGACGGTGTGACCGCCACCGTTCGCAAGAATTAGGCGCTGACGGACTATGCCGCTGCATAGTGGATCCTGACCCGGACCACTATGCAGCGGCATAGTGTTTTTAGGGGCTAGCCGTGAAGCGTGAGGCCCCAGTGCTGCATTGCGCCGGCGATTTCCATGCCGCTGGTGAGCGTCTTGTTGTAGTCGCTGCCGTTCGACGTCACCCCTAGCGCCCATGCGTCCGTGCCGTCGAACGCGAAGATCGCGCCTCCGGAATCGCCTCTGTCAGCGATGTTGCGAAACACGAATTGGCCGGCCCTATCTACCTCGACGAATTTGCCGCAGGAGTAGCCAGTGGTGGCACCGAGACGGCAAATGGTCATGTTGCCTTGCCCCGCTTGTGTTGGGGTGATCCAGCCCTTCAATCGGGAATTTACGGGCAGTGCGGAATCCACGTACGGCTTGGCATCGTCGTAAATCTCAATCAGTCCGATGTCGGTGCCGATAAAGCCCGTGTTGTCGCGCTCGTAGAAGGATTCGACCATCTCGCCCACAACCAGTGACCCGCCGTATTGGTCATTGACGTAGTACTGGTCACCCACATCGCCGCAGTGCCCGGCAGTAACGATGAATGTGCGGTTTTCCCGCGACGCGATAAAACCAGTAGAGCAGTAGCTTTTGTTCACGTTGTAAATCTTCGCGCCAGGTACAACCTTGCCCGGAGCCTCGAGAAACAGCCAGTCCTGTTTGTTGTGATAGTAAATGCCCAGGTTGTCGTCCCTGCCGGTTACTCCCGCGCCGTTGTTTCGTGGGTCGATGCGTTGCGGATCCACGGCCTGTGCCTGTGGTTGCTGCGGCTGTGCGTGCTGTCGCTGTGCTTGCCTTGTGGGGCTGGATTCCGATTGCGGGGCGAGAAAGTTCTCGGGAGGGAAATAAAAATTGCTCACTTGGGCGTCGGAGCCGTCGATCGTGCAGCGTAATGTGAATTCACCGATGTATTCGTCATTGCTGAGAAAACCGGAGATCTCGCTGTCGAACGTCTGTCCTGTGATTGCGTCAGTGGGCACTTCGTGTGCATAGACCGTTAGGGCGTCGTAGGCAACGCCGTCGGCGGTGGACGCGTTTCTGGCGGCGTTCTGACATAATTCGGCGACCTCAGTCGGTGTCAGTTTGGTCTCGGGAGCATCGGCGGCGATATCTTCTGCACCGGAACAGGCAGTGAGCGCAGTGAGCGTGGTCGCGGATGCGAGCGCTACCGAGATTAACGTTTGGATGATCTTCACAGATGTCATGGTGACACATCGTGGCGACGAATGTGTCGACTATGCAGCGGCATAGTTTTTCGAACAAAGAACCGCCGTCTGCTCCAAACTATGCAGCGGCATAGTGAAAAAGCTGCGCAGCCAAGGTGGGGGAATGGCCTCTTTGGGTAGATTTGAGGAAAACTATTGACTCGAACACCTATACGATATATAAAGGTGTCAATGTTTGTAAACAAGGGGTGTGAACATGACAGTTGCAGTGAGCCAGTGGGTGGCTGATCGAACGAATGATTTGTCGGCAGAGGTGCTCGAAGACCGGATTAAGGTCAACCACCTTTCGGCCAATCACCATCGTGCGCGGATGCTTGAAGCAGTCGGGCAGTTCGATGAGCAGGATCTCGCGTCGCAGTATGGGGAGAAGTCGACCGCGACGTGGTTGCGTAGGGAACTCAACCTGCCCGAACCGACGGCCTTTGAGTATGTGAGGGTTGCCCGGGGCCTGCGCAGGTATCGCCGGTTATTCGAGGCGTTTGAGTCTGGGGTGATGCCGTATTCGACGGTTCGTTTTGTCCTGCAGTTTCTGGACGAGCAAAACGAAGAGGAGCTTGTCGCTCTTGCGTTGTCTCTGGCGTTTTCGGACCTGAAACTTGTGCTCGCCGGTGCCGGGCCGAAAGACGATGAGCCGACCGAGCCCTTCGCCCGGGCCAGCGAGTGCGACGATGGCATGCTTGCGTTCGAGGCCCGTCTTCCCGCCGTGGCTGGGCAGAAACTTCTGACCGCGCTGAAAATGGCGCAGTTGGCCAGTTTTGGTCTGGAGGACGTCGATCCGGAGGATCTCAACGATCCTGAAAAGGTGCAACTGCTTATCGACGACGCCACCAACGCCAAGGATGCTGTCGCCTCTGAGCAGGATCGCGAACCACGGAAACGGACAAAGATCACCGCCGAAGACATCGCGAAGACGGTTTCGCGCTACGGGCCTCCGGAGAAACAGGACGTTTACGCAGCGTTGCTGGCCATGGTGGATATGGTGCGGGCTCACCCGATTAGTCCGCTTCGTAGCCCCGGTGTGCAGGTCAATCTCATGGTGAATCAGGGCGGGGGCTGTTGGATGCCCGAAAACCGTGCCGCACGGTCAGAGGATGTGCGAAGCTACCTTGCTAACGCCGTGGTGCGGTTGCACTTGATGGACAAACATGGGCTGACCATCAACGTCGGCCGTGCACAGCGGTTCGCCACTGACGGCCAGGTGCAGGCGTTGCTAGCAACGTGGGGGTATCAATGTGCCATGCCTGGGTGCTCGCATCGCCGGTTTATTGAGATCCACCACATCCGAGAATGGGAGCATGGTGGCTCGACCAACATGGATAACCTCATTCCACTGTGCTCGAGTTGTCACTCGCAGGTTAGCCACGGGACGATCACAATTGAAAGCAGGGGAACCGACCTGTTCTTCACGTTTAACGATGGTGCGCGGTTTGTTTCCCGCGGGCGAGGGTTGCCGCGTCGCCTGGATTTCATCACGGGTACCTCATTCGATGAATGACGAAATTGGAACTCGGCGGTAGCGGTGGTGCACAGTGGTGGCATGACTCGCTGGGTGCTGCATATCGACATGGACGCGTTCTACGCGTCATGTGAGCAGCTCACCCGTCCCACGCTGAAAGGGCGGCCAGTGCTCGTTGCGGGTGTGACCGGCCGCGGGGTCGTGGCGGGCGCCAGTTACGAGGCAAGAAAGTATGGGGCGCGCTCCGCCATGCCAACACACCGGGCGGCACGTCTGGTGGGGCCAAAAGCAGTTCTTGTGGCACCCCGGCGGGCGGTGTACACGACCGCGTCGAGGCGAGTGTTCGAGGTGATTAGCAAGCACGTTGATGTGGTGGAGCAACTGTCCATCGATGAAGCCTTCATGGAGCCAGCTGAGCTCATTGGTGCTACCCCTGACGAGGTGCGTGAGTGGGCGAACCAGTTGCGCGCGGAGATCAAGGAGGAGACTGGCTTGCCGAGCTCGATCGGAGCTGGGGCGGGCAAGCAATACGCCAAGATTGGTTCGGGCCGCGCGAAACCGGACGGAGTGTTTGTCATCCCGCATGAAGAACAGTTAGAGATCCTGCATCCGATGCCGGTCAATGAGTTGTGGGGTGTGGGGCCGGTGACGGAGGCGAAGTTAGCGTCGGCGGGGATCGAGACGATTGGGGATTTGGCGGCGCTGACCGAGAAAGAACTCGATATCGCGATTGGTGGTGCGGTGGGCAAGCAGCTGTGGTGGCTTGCTCGCGGTGTGGATGAGCGGCCGGTTGCCCCGCGTGCTGTGGCGAAGCAGATCTCCTCCGAGCACACCTACCCGAACGATTTAACCCAGCCGTCGGAGGTAGACACTGCGCTGGAACGTGCGGCAGCGGATTCGCATCGACGGTTGCTCAAGGACGGGAGAGGGGCTCGCACGGTGACAGTGAAGCTGCGGATGGCGGACTTTCGCATCGAATCCCGCTCGGCGACCCTGCCGTATGCAACCGACGATGCGGAAACCCTGCTCGCAACGGCGTTTCGACTGGTGCGTTACCCGGACGAAGTCGGGCCAATCAGGCTTGTGGGGGTGTCGTATTCGGGCCTGGAGGATGCGCTGCAGGATGTGTTGTTTCCGGAGTTGGATCAGGAGATTGTGAAGCCGGCGCCGGTGGCGGAGGACTACGAAACTGGGGTGAGTGATCATGCCGCACCGGCTGGACTCGAGGTGGTCTCAGAGATGGGAGACACGCCAGGGCAGTGGCGCGCTACCCAGGACGTGTTTCACCCTGAGTTTGGGCACGGTTGGGTGCAAGGGGCCGGCAAAGGGTGGGTCACGGTGCGGTTTGAAACTCGCGCGACGGGGCCTGGCAGGGTCAAGAGCTTGCGTAGCGACGATCCCGCGCTCGTCCCGGCCGACCCCGTCGATTCGTTGGCGTGGGAGGACTGGCTGTCAGAGCAGTGAGCTGGGATTCACACCGGTGGCCAGGGCGGTGAGCAGTGCGATACGAGCTTGGCCGGGGGAGAGATGGCCGGCGGGCAGCGCGCCGAGGTCGCCGAGGGTAGAGCCGCCACCTGCGCCGCCGTAGGCGAAGGTCACTGCACCGTAGGGGGCAGAAGTGGCAATCACTACGGGGATGCCGCGGCGCAGCATGTCGCGAAGTGCTTCGCCGGTGCCGTCGGAGACGTTGCCGGCACCGAGGGCCTCGACAATGACGCCGTCGGGGGACTTCGAGGCGACAAGATGTGCAACGGTGCCGTCGTCACCCGGCCACGCACGCAGGATCGGCACGAACAAGCCATCCAATGGTGCAGCGGGGACAGGCATAGGTCGGCGCAGTGAAACGGGGACGTCGAAGGCGTCCAGATCGGTAGTGTGCCGCTTGCGTAGGCCGCGTGCAGGCAAGGTTGCGCCACCGAAGTGAACGAAGGCGCCACCGCCGCGTTGGGTGGCGGCCACCTCGATCGCGCCACGCAGGTTCGCGGGCCCGTCAGGGTGGGGATGATCGGCGGAGCGCATCGCACCGGTCAACACGACGGGACGTTCATCGCGGTGGACGAGGTCTAACGCGAGGGCGGTTTCTGCCATGGAGTCGGTGCCGTGGGTGATGACGAGGCCGGTGAGGGTGTCGTCGTGAAGCAATGTGCTAGTCAGCGCACGAAGGCGGTCGATGTCGGCGAGCCCCATTGACGACGAATCCAGACTCGCAATCTCCCGAGTTTGCACGTCACGGGTGGTTTCGCTACGGGCGACAAGTTCATCGGCGGACAAGATCGGCACAAGCGCCCCGGACACATCGGCGGTGGAGGCGATGGTGCCTCCGGTGGAGACAACGTAGACGGTCATGTGCACCAGAGTGCCAGAAATGGGCTTCAGTGCAGTAACGTTGAGCAAGTCAATCAAGGTATGCAAGGAGAACACGTGAAAGCACAGCGATTTGCTGCGGCACTTGCAGCGGCCAGCCTCGCGCTGGGTCTGACCGCCTGCTCGGGCGAGTCCGACAACACGGAGAACACCACCACCGCAGCCGAACAGGCAAGCGCATCCGACGCAGCGCCCGTGGCAGAAATGCCCACCGCAGAAGAGCTCAACGCAGTCCTGCAGCGCGCTGCCGACCCGAACCTGCCCATCGCAGAACGCGCGAACACCGTCCAGGGTGGCGAAACCACGCCGGAACTGTTCGATCTGATGACCCAGTCTCAGCAGGAATCAGGCGCGAACTTCCAGGTGGTCAACCCGGTGTTGCCGGGCTACACCACCAACTCGGTGTTGGCGACGGTGAACTTCACCCGACCGGACGCGGAATCGCAGCTGGCTGAGGATGTGGAGTTTGTGTACGAGGAGGGCCACTGGAAGATCTCGCAAAGCTGGGCGTGCTTCCTGGTCAGCAACACCTTGCCGCCGGAGCAGGTGCCGGACATGTGCAACACCGGCGCACCGGCCGCACCGGCCGCACCGGCTGAGGCCCCGGCCGAAGCCCCAGCCGAGCAGGCGCCTCCGGCAGCTCCTGGCCTGTAAGTTAAGCGCCGTACCGCACAGCCCGCGTGATGTCTTGGACCACGCGGGTTGTTTGCTCCCCGCCGGAGTACACCAGGTGGGTTGTCGCTTCCACCTCGCCTGACACTGGCAACGGGCGGGAGAAATCGACGGTGATGTGCCCCTTCGACGTGGTGGAAGAGGACTCCACCTCGATGTGCTGGCCGTTGAGGTCCCCGGCGGCATCGGCGTCGATCGTCATGTCCTTTTCCGAGGGGCGTTCCTCGATGTCGACGGCGAGGTCAACGGTGGAATCGGTAAGCGACTCGACAGTGTAGGTGGTGGTGCGCAACATCGTGTTGTCGCCGGCGACTCGGTTTTCCACCTTCCACACGCCACCCTCACCGATTGGTTCGGTGGGGAACACGACGTTTTGGGTGATCAGCGCCAGCAGGGCGGGCTCCAAATGCTGCAGGCCGCGCTCCGGTGCTTCCGGTGGGGTGAGCAGTTTGATGGTGGAGATCTTCCCAGAGTCGTCGCCACGCCAGCTCATGCGGAAGCCTTCAGTGGCGGCGACGTCCTGGCCGATGTCCAGGTTGGAGTGTTTGCCGGAGCCGACGGTGAAGTCGATTCGTCGAGAAGCAGCTGCTTCTCCCTCGCCGGGTTCAGGTGCGTCACCAACCGAGATGTCCAGCGGCAACGTCGTGATCGCCACATCGCCGCCCCGGACCTGATCGCCCACTGTCTGCGCGACACCGGACGAGACCGCAACCGTGGTGGACCAGGGCTCGGCGTTCTCGGTGTACGACAACACGCGAGCATGTTCGCCCGTATCGACGACAGTGACACCCGGCTCGTCCACAGGGAACGCGGGCACGCCCTCGATCAGGTCTTCCTCGCCCGCGCATGCGGTGAGGGACAGTGACAAAGCAACGGCGGCAACGGCGGCAGTTAAACGAGACATCTTTAAGAACGTACCGCACGGCATACGCAGGGGTAGCGTCCGAGGCGCTAAGGTGGGACGGCGATGGAACAGGCAACGAAACCCCGCTCGACACCCCGCTACCTTGGTGTCGTGATCGCTGTGATGCTCATCGTGGCGGCGCTGGACCAGCTCCTGAAAATCATCATGGTCGCATGGCTGGAACCCGGAGTGCCCCACCCAGTGATCGGAGATTGGTTCCGCTTCTACCTGCTGTTTAACCCGGGCGCCGCATTTTCGATGGGGCAGAATTCGACGTGGTTATTCACCACCCTCCAACTTGCGTTTGTCATTGGTGCGCTGTGGTTTGGTCCTCGCATGTCCACACGTTGGGAGGCGTTTGGTCTAGCGCTGGTCGCAGGTGGCGCACTGGGCAACCTGTGCGACAGGTTGTTCCGTGAGCCTGGATTCTGGTTCGGACATGTGGTGGACTACATCTCCGTAGGCAGTTTCGCGGTGTTTAACCTGGCCGATGCTGCTATTACGGTCGGTGTGGTGGTGTTTGTCGTGGCCACCTTTGTAGCAGAGCGGAAGGGGGACAACGATGGGTAAGTTCCGGGCGCTTCCAGTGCCGGAAGGGCTGGACGGGATGCGTGTCGATGCTGCGATGTCGAAGCTGTTCGGTGTCTCCCGTGCCGTCGCCGCAGAAATTGCCGCGAACGGTGACGTGCTTGTCAACGGCACTGCTGCACAGAAATCGGAACGAGTCCACACAGGCGCCATGCTGGAGGTCACTCTGCCGGAGCCGAAGCGGGCGCCGCAGCCGGTCACCGAACTCGTTGAAGGTCTGGAGATCCTGTACAAGGATGCCGACGTCATCGCGGTGGATAAGCCTGTGGGCGTGGCGGCGCACCCGACCTTGGGCTGGGAAGGCCCCGATGTGGTCGGTGGGTTGCAAGCCATGGGATTCACGCTTCCCGATGCCGGCCCGCCGGAGCGCAAGGGCATCGTGCAGCGTCTCGACGTCGGCACATCCGGCGTCATGATCGTTGCCGCAAGCGTGCCCGCTTACTCCGCGTTGAAACGCGCCTTTAAAGAACGCACCGTGGACAAGACCTATAACGCGTTGGTGCAGGGGCTGCCGGACCCGACAGTTGGCACAATCGATGCACCGATCGGACGCCACCCTTCCGCCGGGTGGAAGTTTGCCGTCACGCAGGACGGCCGGCCGAGCGTGACCCACTACGAGGTAATTGAAGCGTTCCGCCGGGCGAGTCTCATCGAGGTGCACCTAGAAACGGGCCGGACCCACCAGATCAGAGTGCATATGTCCTCGGTGGGCCATCCCTGCGTGGGAGATCCGATGTATGGGTCGGACCCGACTCTGTCGAAGCAACTCGGGTTGAAGCGTCAGTGGCTGCATGCCACCAGCCTTGGGTTCGTCCACCCGCGTACCGGTGAATATATGGAGGTCACCTCCGAGTATCCGGAGGACCTTCGTGTGGCGCTTGATGCGGTCCGTAACGGGTAGGCGGGTCGTCGCAACGCTGCTTGCAGCTGGTGTTGCGCTCTCAGCGTTGTGGGCGATTGGCGTTGCGACGCCACCACTGCCATCTGTGCTGCAAGGCGACACCCTCGGGCCCGAAGACGGGGAAGAGAACTACAAGCAACGCGCCGACGACACCTTGCGTGCCGCTGACGCCCCCGCGTTCGCGCTTGTGACGTTCGATACAGCATTATCTGTTCACGATGCTGCGGTGACGGTTGCGCCGGCGCGCCGGGCGAGTGCTCTGGTCGCGAACGGCGGAGCGCCTATCGCGGTTGGTGAACCGCTTGCGGAGCAGCTACGTGACGAAATCTTCCAGCAAGCAACCACGCAGCCAATTGACGCAGTGATCGTTTACGGTTCAGGCGATGAACTCCGCGCGGTTGCCGAACAGCCAGCTGTTTTCGCCGTGGAAGTATTGCCTTCTGATGCTGTGTGGGGAGCGTTTGCATTGACCCGAAACGTCTCTGGGGGCCGTGTATAGTTTGCGGAGTTATATGCCTGCTACCGGGAGGAGACCCCTTGGCTTCCGAGACCAATCACTCGACCGCACGTCGCCGGCTGACACGCGTGAGCCTGGCAATTGTCACGTCGTCCGCACTGCTGCTCGGCGCGTGCGGATTCGGTGGCGATGGCAACGGCGAAGGCGAAGGTGACGGGCTGCAGCCCGGCGATTACACCGTCGTGTCCCAGGAAGGCGTCTCTGACAGTGTTGTCGTCTCCGGCAAGATTGAGCCGGTGCGCACTGTCAACATCACCTCGGCGGTGCAGTCTGAGGTAAAGAATGTTGCAGTGAAGGCTGGTGACAGGGTCCAGGCGCAGCAGTTCCTCGTTGCCATGAATACCGAGGAGCTGGAGCGCCAGTTGGCGGTCCAGCAAAAGCAGCAGGCGAACGCGCAGGCTGATGCGCAGGCCAACGTGCAGCAGGCGCAGCAGCAGTTGAACGCGTATCAGGCAAGCATCAATAACGGGACGCACCCGGCGATTGCTGCTGCTCAAGCGCAGGTCGACCAGGCGCAGGCGGCTTATAACGCAGCTGTTGCTGCAGAGGGTGGCCCGCGCTTGATCAACCGCGGCATGGCGGCTGTGGAGCAGATGGCGGGTCAGATCTCTTCGCTTGGCAATGCGACGGCAAAGCCGGGTGTTCCAGCACCACCGGCACAGCCGGCACAACCGGCACCGCAAGCTCCGGCGCAGCTCGCTGGTGGTTCGTTGAGCAAGCAGGAGGCTCAGGCGGCGCTGCAGCAGGCTCAGGCGGAACTTGAGTCCGCACGTGCGCAGGCGGCGCAGGAACGTGACCAGTTGCAGGCGCAGGTGAGCTCCGCTACCCGTCAGGCCGAGTCGGCGCAGCTTGGCGAGGGCGACGGCACCCTCGAATACCAAGTCCGTGAAGGCACCGTGTACGCCCCGATCGCGGGATTGGTGACCGAGGTTTCCGTGCACGAAGGCGACATCCCGCAAGGCAAATTGCTCAGTATTGCCGACGATTCCTCCCTGGTCATCCGGGCAGACGTCCGTGAGTCGGACGTGCCAAACATCTCGGTCGGGGACCGGGTTGATTTCACGTCGACCGCAACTGGCAAGAAGCAGTTCAAGGGCAAGGTCACGCGCATTGCGCCGGCCGCGAGCGGTTCTGGTTCTGCTGAGGTTCCTGGCATGGCGATGGGCGGCGGCGGATCGCAAAATTCGAGCGAGGTGACGTTCCCGGTCGAGATCGAAATCACCGGCGACAAGGAAGGTCTGCTGCTGGGTGGTACCGCGCGTGCGGAGATCATTACCGCTGAGGCGAAGGACGCGCTCAACGTCCCGCTCGACGCCGTGTATGAGGAGGACGGCAAGAAGAAGGTTCTCGTCATGGCAACCGAGGGCGAAGATGCGACCTCTGGCAAGGTCGAGGAACGCATCGTGAAAACCGGTGCGTCCAACGACGTCGACATTGCCATTACGGGCGGCGACCTCAAGGCTGGCGATATTGTCGTGAACTGGCCGGACGAGTACCGCGAGCGTATCGGGGAGACCGTTGAGATCAACGACCCGAACTTCGACCCGGAGAAGGTCCGCGAGGCTCGCGAAGGCAAGAAGAAGCAGGACGGCGAGAAGGAGCAGCCGTAAGTGTTTCGCAGGAAAAAGCGTCCGCTTGACGACGACACCCTGACCGACACGACAGACACCCACGACCCGTTCTTCCTCGACGGCGAAGAAGACCCAGCCGATGAAGACGAACCGGTAGTTGAAACTGTCCCGGTGGAGGAAGTCGTCGATACGCAGCCGCGCATGGAGAACACCGGCAGGTTGATCGACATGCGCCGGATCGTGAAGACGTACAACGTTGGCGAGCCGAGCGAACTGACCGTACTGCACGGCGTGGATTTCTACGCTGAACAGGGCGAATTTGTTTCTATCGTGGGTCCTTCGGGCTGCGGTAAATCGACGTTGATGAACCTAATCGGCATGCTTGATCGCCCCACGGAAGGTGCGTATGCCTTCAACGGCGAACCTGTGTACGCGAAGCAGGACAAGGAACTGGCGCATTACCGCAGCCAAAACATCGGATTCATTTTTCAGAACTTCAACCTCGTGGGCCGCATCGACGCGCTGCAGAACGTGGCCATGCCGATGATGTACGCCGGTGTGCCGAAGCGCGAGCGCGAGGAGCGCGCCGCCGAACTGCTGGATCGCATGGGCATGGGGGATCGGTTGCACCACAACCCCAACGAACTTTCGGGTGGCCAGAAGCAGCGTGTGGCAATCGCACGCAGCCTGGCCAATGACCCAGGGCTGCTGCTTGCCGACGAGCCCACGGGCGCCCTGGATTCCAAAACCGGACGCATGGTCATGGATCTGTTCCACGAACTCAACCAGGAACTGGGCAAAGCCATCGTGTTTATTACCCACAACCCGGAGTTGGCTGAAGAAACCGGCCGGATCGTGGAAATGATGGACGGAAAAATCGCTCGTGTGCGCCAGCCGGGTGGGGTGAACTAGGTGAATATTCGCGAATCGCTACGGTTGGCGCTGTCCAGCCTGAATACCAACAAGTTGCGCTCGCTGCTGACGCTTTTGGGCATCATCATCGGCATCATGGCCGTGATCATCATCATGACGTTGGGCCGTGCCCTCGAGAACGATGTGATGGGTGGTCTGGAAGACGCCGGCACGACCACGTACCCGGTGATGGTGCACGAACGCGCGGAAGAAGGCGAGAAATCCGAGGACCCGTTTGCGGCGTTTGATCTTGCCCCGCCGACAAACGAGAACGATGCTGTCACGTTTGATCAGCTCAACGAGCTGCAAGCGTCGTTCGGCGACCGCGTGCAAGGCATCGATCTGGAGCTTTCCGGTGGTGGTGACGCACAGGTCGGGGACAACACTTCAAGTGTGTCGATCTACCCGTCGCTTGCGAGCTCGCTCGACATGCGTGGCCTGAAGGTTCAGTACGGTCGCGGGTTGGATCAAGACATCATTGATAGTCGTCGCCCCGTTGCCGTTGTATCGCCAGAGCTGGTCGAGGCGTTGTTCGACAACGATCCGAGCAAGGCGCTCGGCTCCCGCTTCGACCTCATCATCCACGGCAAGCCGGCGGTGTTCACCATCATCGGTGTGCTGGAAAAATCGGAGAGCCAGCCCATGTTCGGGGAAACCGCGTTTGCGGACGCCTACATTCCGGTCACGGCCGCGGACAGGGTTGGCTTGGAGGCGGACTGGGTGTCGTCGTTTAGCGTGCGTGCTGCTGTGGATGAGGACCCGGAGGCGTTCCGCGCAGACCTGCAAACGTACCTGGATCGCATGTACGCCGGTAACGACAACTACGAGGCCGAGGTGTTCGATATCTCAGCGAGCCTCGAAGGCTTGACGACGATCTTCCGCACCCTGTCGACCGTGCTCTCCGCAATCGGCGGCATCTCGCTCCTCGTCGGCGGTATCGGCGTGATGAACATCATGCTGATCACGGTTACTGAACGCACCCGCGAAATCGGCGTGCGTAAAGCGCTCGGCGCAACCCACAATGATATTCGTGTCCAGTTCATCGTCGAGGCGATGCTGGTGTGCCTCATCGGCGGCGTCATTGGCGTCATCCTAGGTGGCGCTGTCGGCATGATCGCCAGCTCGGCGCTTTTGGAAATGACATGGCCACCGATCGGAGCCGTGGTGTTCGCGCTGCTGTTCTCGCTGGCGACCGGTGTGTTCTTCGGCGCATACCCTGCGTCGAAGGCCGCGAAGATGCAGCCCATCGACGCGCTGCGCTACGAATAATTCGGACTTGCGTAGCCGTCTAAGATGAGCCGCATGGCCAAAAAATCCTCCTTCGTTCATCTTCATAACCACACCGAGTTCTCCATGTTGGACGGCATGGCAAAGGTGGACTTGCTGGCTGAGGAGGTGTCCCGCCAGGGCATGCCAGCAGTCGGCATGACCGACCACGGCAACATGTTCGGCTCCAATGCGTTTTACCGTCGCATGGTCGATGCTGGTGTGAAGCCGATCATCGGCATTGAGTCTTACATGGCACCGGACTCTCGTTTTAATAAGAAGCGTGTGCTGTGGGGTACGCCGGATCAAAAGCGTGACGATGTCTCCGCGTCCGGCGCATACCTCCACCAGACCATGCTCGCCGAGAACGCGACGGGTCTGCGCAACCTGTTCAAGCTGAGCTCCCTTGCGTCGTACGAGGGACAGTTGGGCAAGTGGCCTCGCATGGATGCGGAACTTATCGCCGAGCATGCTGACGGCATTATCGCGACCACTGGCTGCCCGTCCGGTGACGTGCAAACTCGCCTGCGTCTAGGCCAGTTTGACGCCGCGTTGGAGGCTGCGGCGATGTGGCAGGACATCTACGGCAAGGACAACTACTTCCTTGAACTGATGGACCACGGGTTGCACATCGAACGCCGCGTGCGCGACGACCTGTTGCGCATCGGAGAGATGCTTGAACTGCCGCCGCTGGTGACCAACGACTGCCACTACGTCCTCGAATCCCAGGCGCCCGCGCACGAGGCAATGCTGTGTGTCCAGACAGGCAAGACGCTGCTGGATCCGGACCGCTTCAAGTTTGATGGCTCCGGCTACTACATCAAGACTGCCGAACAGATGCGTGAGTTGTGGGACTCCACCGTGCCTGACGGGTGCGACAACACCCTGTGGATCACGGAGCGTGTCGGCGACTACAGCGAGTTGTGGGAGGAACACCCGCACGATCGCATGCCGATCGCGGACGTTCCGGAGGGACACACCCCGACGACGTGGCTGCGTGAGGAGGTTCGCCGCGGACTGTCGGAGCGTTTCAACGGGGGAGAGGTTCCGCAGGAATACACCGAGCGTGCGAATTACGAGATCGACGTCATCGACATGAAGGGCTACCCCTCCTACTTCCTGATCGTTGCGGAGCTGATTAAGCACGCCCGCGAGATCGGCATTCGCGTTGGTCCGGGTCGTGGTTCCGCCGCTGGTTCGTTGGTTGCGTATGCGTTGACCATTACAAATATTGACCCGATGGAGCACGGCCTGCTCTTCGAGCGATTCCTCAACCCGGAGCGTCCGTCCGCACCGGATATCGATATCGACTTCGACGATCGCCGCCGCGGAGAAATGATCACCTACGCCGCCGAGCGTTGGGGCGAGGACAAGATCGCCCAGGTGATCACCTTTGGCACGGTGAAGACAAAGCAGGCGATTAAGGACTCGGCGAAGGTGAACTTCGGCCAGCCGGGCTTCCAGATGGCCGACCGCATCAACGGTGCCTTGCCACCAGCAATTATGGCGAAGGATATTCCGCTGTCCGGCATCACGGACCCGGAGCACGAGCGCTACGCGGAAGCGGCTGAGGTTCGCTCGCTGATCGAGACAGATCCGGATGTGGCCAAGATCTATGAAACCGCCCGTGGACTTGAAGGCGTTGTGCGCCAAGCAGGTGTGCACGCATGTGCGGTGATTATGGCGTCGGTGCCGCTGATGGACCACATTCCGATGTGGAAGCGTCCTGCCGACGGTGCGATCATTACCGGTTGGGACTATCCGGCGTGCGAGGCCATTGGCCTGCTGAAGATGGACTTCCTCGGCCTACGCAACCTGACAGTGCTTGGCGACGCGCTGGAGAACGTGGAGAAGAACCGCGGCGAGACCATCGACCTTGAAGCCTTGGACACCGACGACGAGGCGGTGTACGAGTTGCTGTCTCGTGGCGACACCCTTGGAGTGTTCCAGCTCGACTCCGGAGGTATGCAGGAGCTTCTCAAGCGTATGAAGCCGACGGGCTTTAACGATATTGTCGCCTCGCTCGCTCTGTACCGTCCGGGCCCGATGGGTGTGAACGCTCACTGGGACTACGCCGACCGCAAGAATGGGCGCAAGCCGATCACTCCGATTCACCCGGAGCTTGAGGAGCCGCTGCGCGAGATTCTCGACGAAACCTACGGCCTGATCGTCTACCAAGAGCAGATCATGAACATCTCGCAGAAGGTAGCCAACTACACGGCTGGTCAGGCAGACGGCTTCCGTAAAGCCATGGGTAAGAAGAAGCCGGAGGTGCTGGCGAAGGAGTACGAGACGTTTTCTGCCGGCATGTTTGAAAACGGCTACTCCAAGGAAGCCGTCGATGCACTGTGGGGAACGATTGAGCCGTTCGCGTCGTACGCGTTTAACAAGTCGCACGCCGCAGGCTATGCGTTGGTGTCGTACTGGACTGCCTACATGAAGGCGAATTACGCCGCTGAGTACATGGCCGCGCTGCTGACCTCTGTTGGTGATAAGAAGGACAAGTCCGCGATTTACCTGGCGGATTGCCGCCACTTGGGCATTAGCGTGTTGCAGCCAGATATTAACGAGTCTGAAGAGAACTTCATGGCTGTCGGCAAAGACATCCGTTACGGACTTGCGGCTGTGCGAAACGTCGGTGCGGAAGTGGTGGAGTCCATCAAAGAGACCCGCAAGTCCAAGGGGCACTTCACCAGCTTCTCTGACTACCTGGACAAGATCGATCTCCTTCCGTGCAACAAGCGCATCACGGAATCGCTGATCAAGGCAGGCGCGTTCGATTCTTTGGGTCACCCGCGTAAAGGCTTGATGCTGATCCAGGAAGACGCGGTGGACTCAGTCTTGGCGACGAAGAAGGCCGCCGACAAGGGCCAATTCGACCTCTTCGCGGGCCTTGGCGGCGAGGACGGTTCCGCGAACTCTGCGTTTGCCATCGAAGTACCTGAAGACGAATGGGACCGTAAGCACAAACTCGCCCTCGAGCGCGAAATGCTTGGCCTATACGTGTCCGGGCACCCGCTTGATGGGTACGAGGAAGCCATCGATGCACAGACCGATACGCAGCTCACCACCATCCTGTCCGGTGAACTGCGTAACGGCGCAGAGGTCACCATCGGTGGGTTGATTTCGAATGTGGACCGACGCTTCTCTAAGAAGGACGGTTCCCCCTGGGCGATTGTGACCATCGAGGATCACCACGGCGCACAGGTGGATGTGCTGCTCTTCAACAAGGTGTACGCGCTCGTCGCTCCGCAAATTGTGGAGGACAACATCATTTTGGTCAGAGCACATGTCTCAATTCGTGACGAGCGCATGAGCTTGTTTGGCGACGACGTCAAAGTCCCCGAACTTGGCCCCGGCAACGGTGCTGGCCTACCGCTTCGTCTAACGCTGCGGACGGACCAGTGCACCATCGACAACATTTCGAAACTCAAGGGAGTGCTGTCGAACAACCCAGGCGACTCAGACGTCTATCTCAACCTGGTCAACGGCGAACACAGTCAACTGATGATCCTCGGCGACCATCTGCGAGTGCACCGTTCTGCGAGCCTGATGGGTGATCTCAAGGCAACCCTGGGTGCGGGGATCTTGGGCTAGGGGAAACTATGCCGCTGCATAGTGCGCGGGCTCGAGGATCCAGCGGTAGTGACTATGCTGCTGCATAGTCGGCTTCGGTGATTCTCTGCGGGCGTACCGCGCCGCGAGCTTGTCGGGTGACGCCTTGGGAACCGGGATGTTGGGTTAGGGGAAACTATGCCGCTGCATAGTCGGCACAGCAAAATGCCCGCTGGCATATTGCACAGCGGGCATGAGGAGATGAAGCGCGTGTCTTACTTGAAGAACTTACGCAGTGCCTCGCGACCACCAGGGATCGAGTTGATGAAGACAACCAGGCTGCCAATTGCAGCACCAAGCGTCGTCACAATCACGCTGATAGTCGTGATTGATTTCAGGATCTTTTCCTCGTTATCGACAGGGCCGATGCTTCCGTGCGGAGCCAGCGTTGCCGAAGGCTCAGCGGTCACCTTTGTCGGTGTAGGAGCGGTCGTGGTCTCCTTCGTCGTGGTTTCGGTCGACTGGTTGGTGGTGGTTTCCTCCGACGTCTCAGTGGTCGTCGTCGAGGTGGTGGTTTCCTCCGTGCCCTCGGAAGGTGCCGGTTCCGCCGGCGCCTCAGTGGTCGTCGTCGGTGCCGGTTCCGAGGTGGCGGTGGTAGTTGCCGAAGTGGGTTCGGATGTGGTGGTCTCTGCAGCGAGAGCTGAAGTGCCAAGAGCGCCAGCGGCGACGGCGGCACCGGCTGCGGAAACCAACAGAGTGCGGAGCTTCATGCTTGAATATTCCTAGCTGGGGTGGAGGTTTAGAACGGGAGCTTCGGGAGCTGGACCTGCGGCACGTGGACGTGCGGGATGCCCAGGTGGAACTCGCGGTTCAGTGCGTCGATGATCTTGTTGATGCCACGCGGGTCAGAGAACACGATCAGACCGGTGGTCAGAACCGCAGCGAGGGTGCCAGACACTGCGCCGATGATGTGACCTTGGGAGGAACCGGAAGTCTGCTTCTGGGGAGCCGGCGGGTTGTTGGTCTCGTCCTTGTTGTCCTCGCCCTTGCCCGGCTGCTCGCCCTCGCCCGGCTTGTCGGTTTCGCCCTTGTTGTCCTCGGGCTGGTCAACCGGAGCGGTGGTGTGGGTGTCGGTGGCCTCGTTGCCGGTGTTCTTGGCGTCCTCAGCGTAAGCCGGGGTAACAGCCAGGGTCAGCGCGGTCGCGGCAGCGACCATTGCAGAAGAAATGCGCTTCATTATGAAAAACTCCTATGGAAATTTAGGGGGTTTGTCGCTGTCGACCGTGCGCTCGACAGATCACTCGGAAGAACCTAGCAGGTTCCCAGAAGAAAACATAGTGATATAGGCAATGTTTTCAGTGTTCCCCGCATCGGATTGGCCAACACCTGGAAGTCAGGGGTTTGGTCACGGCGAGCAGTGTACCCCAAATCATCTATATGTCTAAGTTCTATGGGGGTGGGGTAAATCGAGGTTTGAACAAACTGAAAACTCGTCGCGCGTACACTGATCGACCATGCGCCCATCCGACACATTCCGAGAGGTCCATGCCGCCGATATCCAGTTCGCGCAGGGAAGGATTTCTTCTGTCATTACTCCGTCGCCGCTGCAGTACTGCCCGCGGCTGTCTCAGCAGTACGGTGCTGAGATTTATCTCAAGCGTGAAGACCTGCAGGATGTGCGTTCGTACAAGATTCGCGGGGCGTACTTTGGCATTTCGCAGCTAACCCCGGAGGAGCGGGAGGCTGGCGTAGTGGCGGCGTCGGCAGGCAATCACGCCCAAGGCGTGGCGTACGCGTGCCGTGCGCTTGGGATTCAGGGCAAGATCTTTGTCCCGAAACCCACCCCGAAGCAGAAGCGTGACCGCATTTTGGTGCACGGCGGTGATGCGATTGAGCTCGTCGTTACGGGCAACACGTTTGACGAGGCTGCCCAGGCTGCGCGCGAAGACGCTGCGGCACGGGGAGCGACGGTGATTGAGCCGTTCGACTCGCGCAATACCGTGGTCGGGCAAGGCACCGTCGCGGCCGAGATCGTCGCGCAATTGTCCAGTATGGGCAAGCAGCTCGACACTGTTCTTGTGCCGGTCGGTGGCGGTGGCCTGATGTCAGGTGTGATGTCGTATGTGGCGGACATGTCGCCGTCGACGAGGGTGGTTGGTGTTGAGCCGGTGGGGGCGTCGTCGTTACGCGCTGCGATTGAGGCGGGCGAGCCGGTGACGCTGGAATCTATCGACCCATTCGTAGACGGTGCGGCGGTGAAGCGGATCGGTGACACTCCCTGGCAGGTATTCCAAGCACACAAAGATCGTGCTGAGGTGCTTTCTTGCGACGAAGGGGCAGTGTGCACGGAGATGCTCTCGCTGTACCAAAACGAAGGCATCATCGCTGAGCCCGCGGGTGCGCTGTCGGTTGCGGGCCTTGCACAAACGACGATTAAGCCCGGCTCGACCGTCGTTTGCATCATTTCCGGAGGCAACAACGATGTGCTGCGCTACGCGGAGGTCATGGAGCGCTCCTTGGTCCACCGTGGACTGCGCCACTACTTCCTGGTCAACTTCCCCCAAGAGCCAGGGCAGCTTCGCATGTTCCTGCGGGAGATCCTGGGTGAGGAAGACGACATCGTCTTGTTTGAGTACCTGAAGAAGAACAACCGCGAAACCGGTGCTGCGCTCGTCGGTATTGAACTTGCGCATGCGGACGACCTTGCCCCGCTTCTAGAGCGCATGGACGGATCGCTGATCGGCTGCCGCCGTCTAGAGCCGGGAACGCCGGAGTACGACTTCATCGTCGCAGGTTAAATGGTTACGTCCTACGTTCGCCCGAAGGCAGGCGAGACTGCCATCCACGAACTTGAAATCAAGCGTTCGCGGTTTATTACCTGGGTGACGCGTGCGACCACTGAGGAGGAAGCGCGCGAGGTCATCCATGCCGCGCGTGAGGCGTACCCGGATGCGCGCCACCATTGTTCGGCGTTCATCGTTCATGTCGACGACGCACAGCCGATCGAGCGCTCTTCCGACGACGGTGAGCCCTCCGGCACGGCAGGAAAGCCGATGCTTGAGGTGCTCAAAGGATCAGGTATGTCCGACATTGTCGCCGTGGTTATTCGCTACTTTGGTGGCATCAAGCTTGGCACAGGCGGCCTTGTGAGTGCGTATACGAACGCGGTGTCTGAAACACTGCCGAGCGTTGTCACCACCACACGTGCCATGCGTGAGCAAGTTGCCGTGGACCTTCCGCATGCTGAAGCCGGCCGAATCGAAGCAGAACTACGCAACGCTGGGGTGGAAGTCGTAGACGTCGAATACGGCGCTGCCGCCACATACACGCTTGCGTTCGAGCCGGGGGAGCGTGAGCGTATCGACGACCTCCTCGCCGCCGCCACCCAAGGCAAAGCAGAAAGCAAAACGCTCGGACCACGGTGGGGCGAGTTGTCTACTTCGCGCTAGAATTGCATGCCATGACTATGCAGCCGCGCCCAAACAACCCGATCGACCAACGAAAAGCCGCCGTGCGCAAATACTCGCGCGACGCGCTGGTGTGGGCCGGCGGCGGCCTCGCCGGCGGCATCGCGTTCGGTCTGCTGATGCAGTCCTGGACGATCCTGGTGCTTGGGCTCGTCATCGGAGTTGCGGGTGGTTTTGTGAATTGGAACAAAGTCCAAAAGATCGTCAACCACCAGGACCGTTACTAGCGCCTTGATCGAACCGTCAGGCAAAGCCGTCCGTATCGACGCCTGGCTGTGGGCCGTGCGGATCTTCAAAACACGCAGCCAGGCCGCCGAAGCCGTTCGTGCTGGGCACGTCAAGATCGGTGGCAAGGCAGTCAAACCTGCCGTCCAGGTCGTGCCGGGAGACACGGTGCGGGTATGGAAGAACCACCACGAGTACATTCTCGAGGTTACGGCGACGGTGTCGAAGCGCGTTGGCGCCCCGGTGGCGCGCACCTGCTACATCGACCACAGTCCGCCACCACCACCGCGTGAACTCTTCGCGGCACCTCCTGTGCGCGATCGCGGGACCGGGCGCCCCACGAAGAAGGAACGCCGCGAGATTGATCGCCTGATGGGGCGGCGGGACTAAACGCAGCTAATCGATGCTGCCGCGTAGCCGGGCTAGACGGCCGTTGAGCCGCTTGCGGCGCACCTCTGGGCGGTTTCCCGAATCCCAGGTTTTCTCGATGTGTTCGGTGCCGAACCGGTTGAGCAGGAGATCGTCGATAATGCGCACTTGCCCCGGGACGAATGAGTAGTTCATCGAGTTGGACACAGCCTCGATGTCTGCCGGGTTGGTCAGGTCCGCAACGTCCGAGACAAGCTCAATGCCGTGGGCACGCAGCAACTCGGTGAGGAAGCGGTAGTCGCCCGCGCGTGAGAGCGGAAACTGGCTGCCAAGCAACACGGTCAGAATGCCCGGCAGTGTCTCAGGCGAGATTTCGGTGTCCACGTCGGTGTGCACCTTTTCCTGCGGGTCTGCCAAGGTTGAAATTTGGTCAAACTGCTGATCGGCTAGCTCGATAAGCCCTGCGGCGAGGGTGAACGCGCGGTCCACCTGCGGGTCGAGTTTTTCCGCTGAGCGTTTGTACCTGATGTCGTGCTCAAACTCCGCCCACGCATGCTGCAGCACTGTACGAATCTGCACCTCGAAGACTTGGCCGACGAACTCCTCAAGGCCCTCGGATTGCTCCTCAACACGGACGACAAGGTGGTGCGAGCCGTAGCCGAAGTTGCCGGCGACTCGGGTTTCTTCGGCTTTGTCCACGCTGCGCAACACCTCAAACTCGTCGGCGAGCAGGCGCTGCACTGCAGGGATCTCGGTCGAGTGCAGCACGGTGATTCGGGCGCCGATGATGTCTTTGATGTCGTGCCACGGGTCGGGGTAGAGCAACTCACCGTCGCGAGTTTTGCGGGCTTTTTCCTTCAACGAGGTCCAGGACTTTACTCGTGCATCTACGCGGTCGAAATTCACGCCGGCATCGCGCATGAGTTCATGGAGGGCGTGGCGGAAGGTCATCGCCACGTCCTCGTGTGCGTTTACCCAAGCGAAGTAGGTGGAGCCGAGACGTGCGATTGTGTCGTCAGCTTCCTTGTTTCGCTTGGCCGGTTGTTTTGAAGTGCTCATGTCGGCGGGTGAGCTTACCCGGAAACTGGTGGATCGTGCATTAGCGGGAAGCCGACCGAGTATGTCATCAGCGCGCCGCGCCCCAGGATGTCGCGGACGTGATGCAGCGGTGCGTCGAAGATAAACAGTTCCTGGTCGTCGCGGGTGGCGTAGACCAGCTCGTGGTGGGGGTCGAGCACCGTCTGGAAATGGCGGTGCATCACCGTAAACGTTTTCGGGTGAGCGAGCCACGCGGTGGGTGGCACACCGTGTCCACCTACCTCTAAACCGGGCGGAAGGCCGGTCTGCTCCAGCGCGGCAGCGGGATTGCGCACCAAAAACTCGACGCCCGTGTCGACGAGCGCCCGCTTCGCCAACCGGTCAGCGGCACCATTCCAGAGCTGGTTCATGCTCGGCGTGAGCTCACCGATTTGTTGGTGGGTCAGCGCCGGACCGTCGTCGACGGTAAAGACACACACCAGGCGCGGTGCAAGGTTGATAAACGCGGTCGAGGCCGAAAAGCCAGGCGTGAGCCAGGAACGTGACGACGACGATGGCGCGACGTCGTCGCGACGCGCCAGCCGCAATTCAATAGCATCTTGGTGGACAGGGCGGGGAAGAGTTTCTACTACGTACATACTCAGTTAGACGTAGCCAACACCGCCCCGGTTCCATCCGAACCAAAACTTTTTACAGACCGAGTACCTCGAGGAGTTTCGGGGCCTGCCAAATCTGAATGTCCTGGCCCTTTTCCTGCAGTTCGCGGGCTCGCTTTTCCTTCGAGGTCACACTCGACCATTCGCCGACAACCAAGATGGTCGTTTTCTTGGTGACGTTCTTGCCCACCTGCGCGCCCTGCTTCGCAATCGCGTCCCACAACTCGCCCTTATCGTGCGGTTCGAACTCACCGGTTAAGGTGACGTGCTCGCCGTACAGAGGAGCGTTCGGGTCGGCTTGAGCATCTGGCTCCGGCACGGTGTCCGGGGTGGCCACCGACTGCCACGGAGCGGGTTTGCGCTCCTTCTTCACCGGCCCGGCCTGGTTGGAACCACGTGGCTCGGCGGTGGCGGCAACGGCAGCAGCGACACCACCTTCGGCGACCTGCTTCGCCTGCACCGCGCGGCCGGCACCGGAGCGGTCGCGGAGGACAGGGGTGACGCGGGCGTCGTCGATCGATCCGAGCGTGAACCCGGTGTCGTGGATGAAGCTCATCAGGCTGCCAGTGTGGCCGGCCTCCCGGGCGAGACCAACCATCACACCGGCGCACGCAGCGGCATCTTCGCAGGCATCGTGGTGGTTGTCCAAGGAAACGCCGAAGTGCTGCGCAAGGGTTGGAAGCTTGTGATTTGCCACATCCAGCTTGGTAGCGCGGGCCTGTGCCAACGTGCACGCGAACAGCATCTTCGGGACGGCGATGGAGGAGGCCAAGCAAGCATCGCGAAGTGCGGAGGCATCGAACTGTGCGTTGTGCGCGACAAGGGGTAAATCCCCGACAAAGGCGCTCATTTCCGCGATACAGTCGCGTACGTCTGGGGCATCAGTGACATCCTCAGCAGAAATGCCGTGGATAGCAACGTTGCCGGATTCGAACTCGTCTAAACCGGCAGGCGGCTTACATAACCAAGACTTTCGCTCGACCTCTTCGCCGTCGACAATCTTGACCAACCCGATCTGACAGATCGAGCCCCAGCGACGGTTCGCGGTTTCCACATCGAAACCGACGAAGGAGAAGCCAGGAATGCCTGCTCCGCCGTCGGCGGTAGCGGTGGTGGGGGCCTTGCCGTGCTTGGCGTCGTCGAGAAGCGTGCGCAACTTCTTTGCGCCATCGACGTCTCCCGGTGCGAACCAGACGGTCAGCGGAGCACCGGTGGTGGCAACATCCACTTTGGTCGGCGACCATGCGTCACCTTCGGTGATATCCACGTCGGTGATATCCGCAATACTGACGGTGCGGTCCGAGGAGTCGCCGCGCAGCGAGGCGAGGAGGGCAGTTGGGGTCACGGTGAGGGCGTCGTTGGTCACAGTCAACGTTGCACCATGAGCGGAAATCATTTAGGCGTTGTCTTCCTTTCGGCCCGCTCCAGCGGGCGGTTGCGTACGGCGCAGCACCACGGTCGAGCGCTGGCCGACGGTGACAGTCGAATCCGGACCGATGGGCTGTGCGCCTTCACGGTAGCCGAGGGGGCCAGTCGTATCGACGACGATCTCCCACTCGTCACCAAACCTCGCGCCGGGGACTGTGAAGTCGATGTCCTCATAGTGGGCGTTGAACATCAGGAGGAAGGAGTCGTCCACGATGCGCTGTCCTCGACTATCGGGCTCGGCGATGGCTTCGCCATCGAGGTGAACCATAAGTGCACGGCCGAAGGCGGCGTTCCAATCGTCTTGTGTCATGAGACGGCAGTCGGGGGTGAGCCAAGCGATCTCTCGGCCGTGTTCGTCGTCGCCAAGCGCACCGCCCTCGAGGAACCTGCGGCGGCGAAACACCGGATGATCTCGGCGCAAAGCGATGAGCCGACGCGTGAATTCGTGCAGGTCTGCTGCGCTTTCAAGGTTGGGCCAGTCCATCCAAGCCGTCTCGTTGTCCTGGCAGTACACGTTGTTGTTACCGCCCTGGGTGCGTGCGATCTCGTCGCCGTGAGCGAGCATCGGGGTGCCCTGAGATAGCAAGAGTGTGGTCAGGAAGTTGCGGCGTTGCCGTGCTCGCAGGTCGAGCACCACAGGGTCGTCCGTGTGGCCCTCCACACCACAGTTCCAGGACCGGTTGTGGTTCTCGCCATCGCGGCTGTCTTCGCCGTTGGCTTCGTTGTGTTTGTCGTTGTAGGACACCAGGTCATTCAGGGTGAACCCGTCGTGGGCTGTGATGAAGTTGATCGACGCGGTAGGGCGGCGCCCGTTGTGCTGGTACAGGTCCGATGAGCCGGTGAGGCGCGAGGCAAACTCACCGAGGGTGGAGTCCTCGCCGCGCCAAAAGTCGCGCATGGTGTCGCGGTATTTGCCGTTCCACTCGCTCCACAGGGCAGGGAAGTTACCTACCTGGTAGCCGCCTTCGCCCACATCCCACGGTTCAGCGATGAGTTTGACCTGGCTGACCACCGGATCCTGTTGGACGAGGTCGAAGAAGGTGGCGAGGCGGTCCACGTCGGAAAACTCGCGCGCAAGGGTCGATGCGAGGTCGAAGCGGAACCCGTCGACGTGCATCTCGGTGACCCAGTACCGCAGCGAATCCATAATCAACTGCAGGGAGTGCGGGTAGCGCACGTTCAGTGAGTTTCCGGTGCCGGTGTAGTCCATATAGAGGAACCGGTTGTCGTCGACAAGCCTGTAATACGCCTCGTTATCAATGCCACGAAACGCAATTGTCGGGCCCATGTGGTTGCCCTCCGCGGTGTGGTTGTATACCACATCCAGGATCACCTCGATGCCGGCCTCGTGGTAGGCGCGCACCATCTGTTTGAACTCGGCCACGGCATCGCCAGGGGCAGAGGAGGAGGCGTAGCTGTGCTCCGGGGCGAAGAAACCGAACGTGTTGTAGCCCCAGTAGTTGCGCAACCCGAGTTTGAGTAGGCGGTCGTCTTGCAAAAATTGGTGCACCGGCAGCAACTCAATCGAGGTCACACCAAGGTCGGTGAGGTAATCCACCATTACCGGGTGCGCCATACCCGCATAGGTGCCGCGCAACTGCTCAGGAATGCCCGGGTGGGTCTGTGTCATGCCCTTGACATGGCACTCGTAGATCACCATCTCCTCATCAGGGATCTTCGGCGCGCGGTCGTCGCCCCAGTCGAAGAACGGGTTGATCACCACCGACAACATCGTGTGGCCGAGCGAGTCTTCTTCATTGCGACCGGTACCAGGTTCTTCTGCGTTGACGTCGTAGGAAAACAGCGAGGAATGCTGATCAAACTCCCCATCAAAGGCGCGCGCGTACGGGTCCACGAGCAGCTTGCTGGGATCGCAACGCTTGCCGTCGGCCGGGTCCCACGGCCCGTGCACGCGGTAGCCATAACGCTGACCTGGGCCAACACCGGGCAGGTAAGCGTGCCAGACATGGTTATCCACCTCGTCGAGGGCGATACGCGTTTCGGCGCCGGTGTCGTCGATAAGACAAAGCTCAACTGCATCAGCAACCCCCGAAAACAGTGCAAAGTTCGTCCCCGCCCCATCAAACGTCGAGCCCAGCGGATGTGCGGAGCCAGGCCAGACTTGCTGCTGCAGATCCGGATGCGTCGTCTCAGTCATGCTGCCCGAGCATAGTGCACCCGCTCGACACTGCCCGGGCTACGAATGCTGCGCCAAACCGTCCAGCAAAAACTTCACGGCCGCAGCATGCGTCTGCGCAGAATCGTCTTCGTACGTGTCCGAAACACTGCCGGTCGCTTCCGCAAGTTGTGTGCTTGCTTGGTGCACGGCGGCATCCCCAAGCGTCAAATGCAACAGGCCGAGAGCCACAGCACGCATCTCGCTTGACGACGACCCCTCACCCGAATACTCACGCACCGACGCAATAAACAATTCCGACAACTGGGCGCGAACCTCAGCGTCCGGCTGACTCACTGCAGCCACAAGCACCTCTGCGCCATCGCGGATGCCGAGCACCGCTTCCCGCAGCGCGCGACTTAGCTCAGCTGGGTCGGCAACTGGATCGCTCATGAGAGGGCGCACAATATGCTCCGCCAACGACGCGAGCAACTCCTGCTTGTTGGCGATATGCCAGTACAACGCGCCGGGGGCGACGCCCAGCGACGACGCCACACGCCGCATGGAAACATCAGCCAAACCGTACCCAGACAGCAGCTCAAGCGCCGCCTGCGTGATGCGCTCGCGAGACAATTGCATGACACACCACCCTAGACCGAAGTGGCCGAAACATGGGTTTACGTGACTTCACAGGAACCATTCAGAACAATAGTACGGACGTTCAACCGTCAGGTAAGCGTTGCGTTGGTACTCTTTGGAACGAACGTCCCGTCGTGGCGCCAATCCACGCCCAAGACGGTTGCCCGCGTCCAGCGAACGGATGGGGTGAAACTAGGAAGGTAGTCAAAGATGAAAATGAACACTACGTCCGGCATGGCAGCATGCGTAGCTGCAGCAATGCTCGTACTTCCGCTTTCGGCATGCGGATCCTCCGACGAAGGCAAGTCCGGAGGGCTGTCCACCGCTGCTGAGGCTGCTCCGGCCGATACGGCTGTCGAGTCCACGGTGTCCGAGAATGCCGATAAGAGCGAAGGAAAGAAGGACGACGCAAAGAAGGACGAGAAGAAGGCAACCGCCACGACTTCGAAGAAGAAGGAGTCGAAGGAAGAGGGCGGCAACCAGGGCGAGGCCCCGACCCTTGCCAATCCGTTTGAGAACGGCATGCCGGAAAACACCAACCAGCCGCTCGAGGGCGCACAGGAAGGTACCGACGAAGACCGCAAGCAGATGGAAGACACTGCACGTGCTGTGCTTAACCCGGGTTCTTTCGCTGACTGGACCCGCACCATCTTGGACAATTCCTGTAAGGCAGTCGCTGACCCGATGATGGAGGAACTGGAGCGTCAGGGTCTGACCCTTGAGCAGGTTGAAGAGGCGGGCCGCCTTGCTGAGCAGCAGGGCCAGGCGCTCGAGCTGCCGAAGTCCGAGGTCAGCATTTCCGACGTTCGTGTGGACGGTAACCGTGCGTCTGCCAACCTGACTGCAAAGAACGCAAACGGTGAAGAAACCCAGGTCATGATCTTCGAGAAGGAAGACGGCCGCTGGAAGTTCTGCAACTAGTGATGGGATCTGGTGCAGGGCTGCTCGCGCTAGCCCTGCTCCTCGGTATCGCTGGAGGTTTCGCCTGGGGTGGTCTTCGTCCCGCATACGTCGGCGTGATCACAGAAAGCGGCGGTATCGGGGTCGACGAAGTGGCAAGCCCTGTGAATGTACAGTTCACAGGGTTTGCGTGGTTTGTGCTGCTGGCACTCCTGCTCGGGGTGGTGCTTGGCGCCGTGGGGTGGCGCAGCGTGCGCCGCGGCAGGGTCGGCGGTTCTGTGTGGTGGATGCTGTGGATCATGACCGTTGCCGTACTCGGCGCGATCTCGATCTACTTGTTTGGTGACTGGTTGAGCCTCAAACTGCACCCCAGGCCTACCCACGATGTCTTGGAAACCGGATCGAGCTTCACGCTTGTCCCGCCGGTTTCGCCGGGGGTCGGGTGGGCTGTTGCGCCGCTGACAGCTGGTCTGGTGTTTTGGATCGGCAACCTGCGCGCCTATGCGCGTGAACCACGCGGGGATGACGACAGCCGTCTGTAAGGCCCCGAACGGCCGGAATCGGACTGCGTCGTTACACTGACGGCGTACACAGCTTGAACGCGCCAATAACGCAGGAGGTTCGCCCAGTGGCAGGTGCCGGAAACACATTCTTCATTCTTTTGCTGTTCCTCCTTGCAGGCATCCTCGTCGGTGGAGTGTGGTCGTCGTATCAGAACGGCTCCTCAAGAGCGGTGACTGCCGTCCTCGCGCTTCTTGCAGTTATGGCAGCCCTAGGTGGTGTGCTGGTGTTGGTGGAGGTGATGTGAGATGTTCGGAGTTCGGCCCCTTACCCGCGACGAGGTTGATTCGCTAACCAATGTGTGGCGGGCCCGTGGTTTGATCCCGGTGCTCGTCGCCGTTGCATCCGCCTTCGCCGCCTGGTCGCTTCTGTTGCCGGTAGTGCCCACAGCCGTCATCGATGCCGGACAGTCTGCATCCCTTGCCGGGCTGTCCACTGGTGTGTTCATGCTGGCAACAGTGCTCACACAAGTTTGTACACCGTGGGCTCTGCGGAGGTTCGGCTACAGCATCATCATGGCAGTGGCCTCAATGCTTCTGGGTATCCCGGCGTTGGGGTACATCATCGGCATGGATGCAGCGCCGCTGCTGACGGTTAGTGCGATTCGTGGCATCGGCTTCGGTGCATTGTCCGTGGCTGAAGCGGCGATTATCGCGGAGCTGGTACCGCTGCGCCTGCTCGGCAGTGCCACGGGAATTTTCGGTGGTGTTGTCGGCCTTGCTCAGATGATTGCGCTGCCATCGGGCTTAGCCCTGGTGGACAGGATTGGGTACGACGCCGTGTATATTATCGCCGCATCGATCGGTGGCATCTCGCTCATTGCCTGTGCGGCGATCCCTGCTATTCCACCACCGGATCCCGAGCCAGAGACCACAAACATGGTCCATGTGCCCATGTGGCATCTGGTGCTCGTGCCGGCACTCGCGTTGATGTTTGTGACCACTGCTTACGGTGCGATCACGAACTTCTTGCCGGTCTCCATGCGTGATCTCGACCCGGCCACGGGTGCCGCGATGGGCGGCGTAATGCTCGGCGTGATGAACTTTGCGTCGATGATCTCGCGCTACACGGCAGGCAAGATCATGGACCGTCGTGGGCAGCCTGGCACCGTGCTCATCCCATGCCAGGTCCTTTGTGCACTCGGCGTGTTGCTCATGGCAGCCATCTTGGCGCTTGAGCTACCGGTTTGGACCATGCTGCTGGCCGCCCTGTGTTACGGCGCAGGCTTCGGCGCGGTGCAAAACGAGGCACTGACCATGATGTTCTACCGCCTGCCGCGCTCGAAGACCTCGGAAGCTTCTGCTATCTGGAACATTGCTTTCGACGGCGGGACGGGCCTGGGTTCTACCTTCTACGGCATGCTCATTGCCACGATGGCGTTCGCGCCGATGTTTGGCATCGCCTCCGGTGTCATCGCGATTGGGCTGATTGTCACGTTGCTTGACCGTCAGTTGGGCCGTCACCGTGTGGTGGAAGTTAACAATCTGTCGGCTCGTTTGAAGGCTGTGCAGGCGCCGCGTCGTTATCCGTCGAAGAATAAGAAGCAGCCGAAGAACCAGTAATCGGGGGAGCGGATACACTACGCAACCATGACGAACACCCCGGCAAGCCCGACAGTCGCGGTACTTGATTACCTCGGCAGTGAGACCACCACCAGCCTTGTCAGTGCTTTGGTGAATGCAGGTGCTGATGCTTTTGCCACCACTGACCCCGACAAGGCTGTGCAGGCAAGCGGTCTTGTCCTGCCTGGTGGGGCATCGTTTGCAGACGCTGCTGCGGCGATCAAGCGCATCAAAGGGGATCGCATCGTAGGCCAGCGTCTGGCAGGGGGTAGGGCACTGCTTGCGGTCGGCACTGGAATGCACGTGCTTTTCGACGACGCCGTGACCGGCAGCCGCACCACACCAGGCCTTGGGGAGTGGCCGGGCCAAGTTGTGGAGGCAGCATTTGAAGCGGGGGAGTACCCCGTCGTGGCGGCAGATGGTTCGAAGCTGCTGGCCGGAATTGTTGGAGACGTGTTCTTCGACGCGCCACAAGCCGTGAAGTCGTTCCCGTTGGTAGAGGATGACTTCATCGCCTACCCGAAACTGTCTTGGGCAGACATCAACGGCGAGCGCATCCTTGCCGCTGTAGAAAATGGGCCATTGTGGGCGATGGCGTTCGACCCAGCCATGTCCGGTGAGGTTGGTGTGAGCGTGCTGGGCAACTGGGTGCAGCAGCTGCAGCCGGAGGTGTCTCATGCATAAGCCGGCGGAGCTGCTTGATGCTGCATTGTGCGCGGTTGATGAGGCGCGTGAGGTATTCGTCGACAAAGTGGGGGCTGCTCCTGCACTGCGCAAGGGGGCCGGCGACTTTGCCACAGAGGCTGATCTGATCATTGAGAAGCTGTTGCGCAAGCGTCTGACGGACACGACTGGCATTGCGGTGTACGGCGAGGAACAAGGCGGGTCGTTTGATCCGGAGGCGTGCTGGGTTGTTGACCCGATCGACGGTACGTCGAACTACTCGTCCGGCAATCCGAACTGCGCCATCCTGTGCACGCTGCTGCTTGGTGGAAAACCGGTCGCAGCGATTACCGATGCGCCGCTGCTGAACATGCGCCTCACCGCGGTCGATGGCGAGCCCGTGCACCTCAACGGCAACGCCTTGCCACCGGTTGGTGCGCTGACTTCCGCTGCGGAGCAGGTGGGGATTGGCTCGTTGGCCTCGGCGGATAGGCAGCGATACCCAGCATCGTTCCGTCTCGACTTGGCAGGCGCACTCACGGATTCGCACCTGCGGCCGCGCATCAGCGGATCGGTCGGCGTTGACCTGGCCTTCGTCGCGCAGGGGATCTACCAGGCTGCGGTCAGTTTTTCCCCGCACATCTGGGATAACGCAGCTGGTGTGTTGTTGGCACGCAGTGCAGGGGCGAACGCAAGCGCGTTTGATGGTTCGGAATGGACTCCGATCACCGCCGGTGTGGTTATCGGTACACCGCATGCGCATCGTACTGTGCTCGATGCGATCCAGATGGTTGCAAAGTAGCGGAAGGACGCTTCAGATGAAGAAGAACAAAACCGGCGCACTGCTGCTCGGTGTGGCGGGTGCGGTGATGTGGGGCTTTTCCCGCATGGACTGGGTGACCGCGAAGTACAACGACGACCTCTCCGGCGAAGGTGTAGCAACCATCACCGGCGCGGAGTGGTCCACCGAGATCACCGCAGTGGCGGTGCTGCTGCTCGCCGGTGCGATTGCCGCGTTTGCGTTGCGCAAGGTCGGTCGTCGTGTTATCGGCGGAATTTGCGCGCTCGCCGCCGCTGCTGCTGTCATCCCAGCAGCAGCGCTTCTGGCGCGTGGTGCTGACCATGAGCGTATCCACGCCATCTTGACGGCAGGGGCGGAACAGGCAGCCACGGATACGTCCTCCGCTGCTATTGCGAACTGGGCGGAGATCACCGCCGCCGACGTTGCTGTGGTAGGCCCAGTACTCACGATCGTGGGATGTGTGCTGGGGGTGATTGGCGGTGCGATGCTCGTCGTCAAGCCTGGCGAGGATACGCCGAAGCAACACAAATACGAGAAGGAAGCTGTGCGCAAAGAAACCATCCGTCACGACCTGAAAGAGGAGCCGGATTCCGGACGCGTGATGTGGGATGCGCTCGACGCGGATATCGACCCGACCGAAACTGGTGACGAGGATTTTCGTCCTACGCAGGGCAACCGCTAACCTATAGCGCTATAGGCCGTATCACCTGGAGGTAGGCGCATGTCGGCACCGAGCGCAGTATCAAACGTTGTCGCTGGTGTGCTCCGTGATGTCGAAAAACGCGAAGCGGTCGTGCCGTTCCAGGAAATCAAGGCCCGCTCGCGCGACATGCCCCCAACCCGCGATGCTAAAGCAGCACTTTTGCGCCACGGCTGCGGGGTCATCGTGGAGATCAAACGCAACTCGCCAGTTTTTGGCCCAACCGCGGTAGGCAGACGCTCGATCGAGTCGGTTGCCCAAGACATCGAGCGCGGTGGCGCCCACCTCATCGCTTGCCAGACAGAGCGGCTGCGTTTCGACGGCTCCCTGGCAGATCTGGCCAACGCCCGCGCAGCCGTAAGCCTGCCGATGGTGTGTCGCGATGTCATCGTCGACCCGTACCAGATCCACGAGGCCCGTTGCTACGGCGCCGACATGCTCCCGCTGCAGGTAGGCATCCTCGAGCAGCCGCGCCTGGAGGCACTGCTGGACCGAGTGGAATCGCTGGGCATGGTCGGTGTGGCCGAGGTGCGCACGCCAGCGGAGGCGGATCGGGCCCTTAAGGCCGGCGTGAGTGTGATCGCGGTGAACTCCTGGACCTTTGACACCAACGACCTCAACCGCAACGCCTTTGCGGATATCGCGCCGGGGCTTCCCACCGAAGTGATCAAGATCAGCCTGGGTGGTGTGACCACTCCGCGTGACCTGATGGACGCCGCCGCGTGTGGTGCGGATGCCGTGTTGGCAGCGGAGGCTGTGATGGCGTCTGGCGATGTGTACGAGGCAACCCGCTCTTTGGCGGCCGCGGGACAGCACCCAGCCTGTCCATCGCGGAATTAAACTGGCACACTGTTGGGCGTGCAAACAACACTTCTGGCAAACATTCCTTCCCCGCCGCAGGGGGTGTGGCAGCTCGGACCGATTCCGATTCGTGCCTATGCGCTGTGCATCATGGCGGGCATTGTTGTCGCGCTGTTGATTTCCCTGCGTCGCTACAAGGCCCGCGGTGGTAATCCGGAGACGATCTGGGATGCAGCGATCGTGATTATCCCGACCGGCATTATCGGCGGGCGCCTTTACCACGTGATCACGGATTACGATAAGTACTTCGGTGAGGGCAAGAACCCGTGGAAGGCCTTCGACATCACCTCGGGTGGGTTGGGCATCATCGGCGCAGTCGCGCTGGGAACCCTGTGCGTGTGGGTGATGATGCGCCGCAAGGGCCTTCCGTTCGCGCCACTTGCGGATGCAGTTGCGCCGACGGTGATTCTCGCCCAAGGCATCGGCCGGTTGGGCAATTACTTCAACCAGGAGCTCTATGGGGCCGAAACCAATGTGCCGTGGGCGCTGGATATTTACTACCGCGTCAACGAGGCGGGGGAGTTCGCGCCGCTGACCGGCCGGTCCACCGGTGAGGTGATCGCGAGCGTGCACCCGACGTTCCTCTACGAGCTGATCTGGAACGTTGCGGTGTTCTTCCTGCTCATCTGGATTGACCGCCGCCGGCGCCTTGGCCACGGCAGCGTGTTTTGGCTCTATGTCGCGGGTTATACCCTTGGCCGGTTCTTCATCGAGCTGATGCGTAGCGACGAAGCCACGCTCATCCTCGGCCTGCGCGTCAACACCTGGATGACCGCAATCTTGTTCATCATCGCGGTGGTGATGTTCATGCGCACACCGAAGGGGCGCGAGACCCCGGAAGAGGTCGATCCGGATTACAACGCACCGTCCACGGCAGAAGAGGACAATCCGGAGTACCGTGTTGCGGTGGAAGACACGCGAGAAGCCTACGAAGGTGAGGTTGGAAAACGTGGATAGGAAAACGAAGATCGTTTGTACGCTCGGTCCCGCTGTGGCCAGCAAGGATGCGATCTTAGGACTCGTGCGCGACGGCATGGATGTCGCGCGCCTGAACTTTTCGCACGGCGATTACCCGGATCACGAGCAGAATTACCGTTGGGTGCGCGAAGCCACTGATGAGACCGGCCATGCGGTCGGCATTTTGGCGGACTTGCAGGGCCCGAAGATTCGCCTTGGCCGCTTTGAAGGCGACGGCAAAACCTACTGGGAGACGGGCGAAACCGTCCGCATCACCGTCGACGATGTTGTAGGTACGCACGACCGTGTGTCTACGACGTACAAGCAGCTGGCCAAGGATGCGAAGCCGGGGGATCGTTTGCTTGTCGACGACGGCAAGGTCGGCCTCGTCTGCACCGACATCGACGGCAACGACGTGGTCTGCCGCGTCACCGAAGGCGGCCCGGTGTCGAACAACAAGGGCGTGTCGCTTCCCGGTATGGACATCTCCGTGCCTGCGCTGAGCGAGAAGGACAAGGAAGATCTGCGGTTCGCGCTGAAGCTCGGCGTGGACATTATTGCGTTGTCGTTCGTCCGTTCGCCGTCTGATGTCGACCTCGTGCACGAGATCATGGATGAGGTCGGCCGGCGCGTGCCGGTCGTCGCAAAGCTGGAAAAGCCCGAGGCTGTCGACGCGTTGGAGTCCATCATCCTTGCATTCGACGCGGTGATGGTCGCTCGTGGTGACCTGGGCGTGGAGATCCCGCTCGAGCAGGTGCCGGCTGTGCAGAAGCGTGTGATTCAGATCGCGCGTGAGAATGCGAAGCCGGTGATCGTCGCAACGCAGATGCTCGATTCGATGATTGAGAACTCCCGCCCCACCCGTGCGGAGGCCTCCGACGTAGCCAACGCGGTGCTCGACGGCGCGGATGCCGTGATGCTGTCCGGCGAGACATCCGTCGGCGTGGATCCACACAACGTGGTACGCACCATGAGCCGCATCGTGCGTTCTGCGGAAACGATGGGCAACGTCCCGCCGCTGAACCACATTCCGCGCACCAAGCGTGGCGTGGTGTCCTACTCGGCGAACGACATTGCGCGGCGACTCAACGCGCGTGCCATTGTCACGTTTACGACCTCCGGCGATACTGCACGCCGCGTGGCGCGTCTGCACCCGGACCTGCCACTGCTCGTGTTCACACCGGTGCAGCAGGTGCGTTCGCAATTGGCCATGACCTGGGGTGCGGAGACGTTCCTGTGCGATGAGGTCAACAGCACCGACGAGATGGTCAAAGTTGTGGACAAGCAATTGCTAGCCATGGACCAGTACCACGAAGGCGACACCATGGTGGTCGTCGCGGGCACCCCGCCAGGAGTTGCGGGCACTACCAACACGATCCTCGTGCACCAACTCGGCGAGGACACGCGAAACCCCTAACGCGTTACCCTGGTGGGCATGCCTGAAACACATGCCGGAATCCAAGTACGCGATGCCCACCTACACAACCTGCGCAACGTGGACGTGGATATCCCACGCGGCACTCTCGTTGCGGTGACAGGGGTGTCAGGCTCCGGTAAGTCGTCGCTGGCGTTCGGCACCATCCACGGGGAGGGGCAACGGCGCTACCTGGAGTCGGTGGCGCCGTTTGCGCGTCGCCTGATTGGTTCTGCAGTAGACCCGCAGGTCGGCGCGGTTGAGGGACTGCCGCCGACCGTGGCGCTCGAACAGTCCACCTCCGGGGGCGGGGCGCGCTCGACGGTGGGGACGGTCTCGGCGCTGTCCAACAGCATTCGTCTGCTGTACTCGCGCGCTGGCGATAACCCGAAGGGGCTGTACTCCGACTCGTTTTCGCCCAACACGCCGGAAGGCATGTGCCCGACGTGCCAGGGCACAGGTGTCGTGCACGAGCCAACCGAAGAGTCGATGGTGCCGGACCCGACGCTATCCATCGAGGAGGGCGCGATCCAAGCCTGGCCTGGCGCGTGGGCAGGTAAGAACTTCCACGACATTTTGCAGACGCTGGGCTACGACCTCGATTCACCCTGGCAGGATCTGCCGAAGAAGGACCGTGACTGGATCCTGTTCACCGACGAGCGCCCCGTGGTGACCGTGAAACCGCTGCGCGGCGCGGACCAGATCCAGCGAAACTACAAAGGCACCTGGCGATCTGTGGCGTCGTATCTGACCAGTACACTCGCCGAAACACAGTCCGATACCCTGCGCAAACGCGTGCTGTCCTACATGGAGTCACGCGTCTGCGAGACCTGCCACGGCCGTCGCCTCAACCCGGAAGCACTCAAGGTTACCTATGCTGGCATGCCCATCGACCAACTCGGCGCCTTGCCTCTCGACCGTGTCTATGAGGTACTCGCGGCACAGAAGCCCTCGGAGGGCTCCGCCGAAGACTTGCTGCTCAAACAGATTTTGCCCGCGGTGCAGTCCGCACTCGACCTGGGGCTTGCGCACTTGAGCCTGGATCGGCCCGCGCCCACGTTGTCCGCGGGTGAGTTGCAGCGCATCCGTTTGTCCTCGCAGCTGCGCTCCGGCCTGTTCGGTGTGGCGTACGTGCTCGATGAGCCGTCAGCGGGCCTACACCCGTCCGAGCGTGGTGCGGTGCTGGATATTTGCCGCCGATTCATCGACGCAGGCAATTCCGTTCTCTTGGTGGAACACGACATGGAACTCGTTGCCCAGACTGACTGGCTCGTCGACGTCGGGCCGCTCGCGGGTGAGCGCGGCGGCGAAGTGGTCTATTCCGGCCCCACCAGCGAATACTCCGGCGATGCGCCAACTGCCCGCGCGCTTGCCAACCGCAAGCTCTCGCTTAACGACGACCCCCGCGCCGCCACCGGCGAACTTTCCCTGTCCGGTGTCTCGGCCCGCTCCATCGACGGCCTGGATGTGTCGTTTGGGATGGGGCAGTTCACCGCCGTGGCTGGTGTGTCTGGTTCAGGCAAGTCGACGCTGGTCAGCACCGTTCTCGCCGGTGTCCTTCGCGACGCCGCCTCTACCGTTGTTGATGAAGACGATGAGGTGGGACAGGAGGGCGAGTGGGGCGTCGATAAGCATGATGGCTTTGACGCTGTCACCCGCGTCGTGCAAATTACCCAAAAGCCGATCGGGCGCACCCCGCGGTCAACCCTGGCCACCTACACCGGACTCTTCGACGGCGTGCGCAAACTCTTCGCCGCAACCGACGAAGCAAAGCGACGCAAATGGAGCGTGTCGCGCTTTTCCTACAACGTCAAGCAAGGACAGTGCCCGACCTGCGGCGGTGCCGGCAAGATCGAAGTCGAGCTAGTGTTCCTGCCCGGCTCGTACACCACCTGCCCCGACTGCGGCGGTGCACGCTACAACGACGAAACCCTCGAAGTGACCTGGGAGGGCCTCACCATCGCTCAGGTGCTGGAGTTGACCGTCGACGAAGCCGCGGACGTATTCGCCGACGAACCGAAGATCCTGCGCGCCGTCGAAACTCTGCAAGCCGTGGGGCTGGGTTACCTGCGCCTCGGCCAGGGCGCGCCCGAACTGTCCGGTGGCGAGGCACAGCGCATCAAACTCGCCACCGAGTTGCAGCGCTCCCGCAACTCGCGCCGGGGCTACACCGTGTACCTCCTCGACGAGCCCACCACCGGCCTGCATCCCGCCGACATCTCACTGCTAGTCAAGGAACTCAACAGCCTCGTCGAAGCGGGCCAAACCGTGATCGTGGTCGAGCATGACGTCTCCGTGATCGCGCAGGCGGACCGTGTCATCGAGATGGGCCCCGGCGCTGGCGCCGACGGCGGACAAGTTGTGGCTTCGGGCACCCCGTCAGAGCTCGCAAAGTGCGACACCGCAACAGGGCGCGTGCTCGCCGAGCGGTCGGCATAGTCCCGGGGGCTCGCTGGGTTTCGGACCCGGCGGTGGTGCGACGCTATGCAGCGGCATAGTGTGCAGCCGGTTGTAGAGACTATGCAGCGGCATAGTCCTGGGGACCCACGGTGTTTCGCTATGCCTCGATGTGCCATTCGGTCGTAAAACTGCCCCACCACCAGTCGCGCCACTCGTTGAAACTTGGGTGGACCGGCGGAGTGATCACATCGTCGCCTACATGCAGTTCGCTGACGGGGCTAATGCCGTGGAGCGAGTTGAGGAACCACAACGGGTGCTTGGCGGCGAGTTCGGGTTTGAGCTGACGGCGCTCCACCCGCATATCTAACTTCTCGGCGCGCGCGACAACCTGGTGCAGTGTGACACTCGGCAGCCACACTCCGTCGGGCAGACACAGGGAGTCGCCGTCCCACATCACGAGCGCGCCGGTGGTGGTCTCCAGCATGGAGCCATGCTTATCGACGATCACCGTGTCGTCCGTCCCCTCCACCTGGTACCGCGAACGGTACGCGCGGAACGCGCCGAAGTCGGGGCCTTTCACCTCGGGCTGGGTGCGCGGGTCTGGGGCTTGCGTGTAGGTCAGTGAGGTGGTGGGGCGAGGGGATGGGGCGGGGCGGACGTCGAGAAGCAAAAGCCCTGAGGAGAGCGCGATGCGGGGGAAGAGTTCGCCTTCGCTGAGCAGCGGCAGCATCGCGTCGACAAACCCGGCGGGGAGCGGACCGGCGGTGCGAGTGAAGCGCTCGATGTGCAGGCTGAGGCCGTTGGTGCGGCCGGAGGAGTGGCGCCAAGAATCGGCGACGTCCAGGGGGCCGTCGGAGAAGTCGCGCGGAACAAACGCGCCGTACCAGGCGTACTTACGCATCCCACGCTCCTAAAACGGACTGGGCCTTCAGGTTGCGCTCGGCGATCTCAGCGGAAGGGTCGGAGGCGAGCACGATCGCGCCACCTGCACCGACTGTCACAGTGGAGCCGGCGCGTACTGCGGTGCGGATGACCACCGACAGGTCGGCTTGGCCGTCGAACCCGATGTAGCCGAGCGCGCCTGAGTAGACGCCGCGCGGGGAGGTTTCCAGCCGGTCGATGATTTCGCACGTCCGTAGTTTCGGTGCGCCGGTCATGGAACCGGGCGGGAAGGTGGCACGGATGGCGTCGACGGCAGTGGCTCCCTCGCGTAGCTGCCCGGTGATGGTGGAAACCAGTTGGTGCACGGTGGCATACGACTCCACCTGCATCAGACCCGGGACCTGTACGCTGCCGGGTTCGCAGACGCGGGAAAGATCGTTGCGCAGCAGGTCGACGATCATGAGGTTTTCGGCGCGGGTTTTGTCGTCGTGAAGCAATGCGGGGTCCTGATCAGCGGGAATGGTGCCCTTGATCGGCTTGGCCTCCACCTCGCGGCCACGCACGGTGAGGAAACGTTCGGGCGAGGCGCTGGCGACCTCCACACCGTCGAAAATGAGGTGCGCAGCATACGGTGCGGGGTTGTGCTCACGCAGCGGCGCATAGATCTCGCCGGTCGCTTCGGCGGTGTAGGTGTCGGTCAGGCAGACCTCGTAACTCTCGCCCGCGCGCAGCAGGTCCTGGGCCTGCTCGATGCACTCGAGGTAGTCGGGGTTGCTCCAGGAACCGTTGCTAATCGACGACCCCCGCGCACCGTCCGCCCCCTCCAAGGTCTGCTCGAGGCGGTCAAGGAGTGCATCCGTGCCGTCGCCGGCGAGTGCACACAAGTGGGCGGTTTCTGCCTCGTGGTCGTAAACGATGAACGACTGCGGGCGCACAAAGTACGCATCCGGGTACGGGGAGCGGTGGCGCAGCGTGATCGGGAGCGTAAGTTCCGCGCACTCGTAGCCGAGGTACCCGATGACGCCGCCGGTAAAGGGCAGGTCAGGCGCATCGTGGAGTGGGGTGGACAGTTCGCGTTGGAGGGTGTGGAGGATATCGGGGTCCTCGCCAAGCGAATAGCGAAACGAGCGCGACAAGGAACCCGCGGTATCGCCGAGGATGGAGAAACGCCCACGGGGGTCGGCCGAATCCAGGAAGAACGCATCGTTGCCGTCGCGCTTGATCGCGTTGAAGACGCGCTGGCAGTCGAGTGCGCCGGGCACCTCGCGGTGCAGCAACCGCCAGCCGCCGAGGAAGTTACGCATGATCGCGGCGCCGTGCTCAGTCAGCACCGATTCGGGGTGGAACTGCACACCCCAATGCGGAGCGCCATCGACCTTGAGCGCCTGGATGACGCCGTCTTCGCTGCGAGCGTGCACGGTGACGCCGGGGATTTCCTCGACGTGCAGAGAGTGGTAGCGCACCACCTGAAAACCCTGCGGAATACCGGCGAAAATGCCCTCACCGGAATGGGTAATTGTGGAAACGAACCCGTGGCGAGGCTCCGGAGCACGAGTGACGGAGGCCCCTGCGAGCATCGCCAGACCCTGGTGTCCCAGACACACGCCCAGCAGCGGGACCCCGGAATCGGCGGCAGCCTCAATCACGCGCCGGGACGTACCAAAGTCTTCCTCGCGTTCGGGGGTACCTGGCCCGGGGGAGATCACAACGTGGCTGAACTCGCCGGCGCGCACACGCTGTGGAAGGTCAGCACCCTCGCCAGCAGGCACAACGAGTGGTTCGCGGCCGGCAGCCTCGGCGATGAGGTGGGCGAGGTTGAACGTGTATGAATCGTAATTGTCAATGAGCAGGATCATCGATTCGGAATCGTATAGCGTTGACGCGCATGGACGCCAGCATCCGACAAGCAAGCGCACAAGACGCCATCGCCATTGCCGACATGCACTACCGCTCCCGTGCCCAAGCATTCCGGGGGCATATTGACGACGACGTCCTCGACGATCACGCAGCACTCGAACAACAGTGGGTCGAGTACTTCCGCAACCCGAACGGCCGCGTCGCAATCGCGGAGTTTGACGGAAAGATCATCGGGTTGGCGTACGGCATCCCAGGCGAGCGCACCGAACTTCGCAACCTGTACCTGCTCGAGGACGCAGCAGGGACCGGAGTGGCGCCGAAGCTTCTCGACGCCGTCATCCACCCCGGCGAACCAGCATTTCTCTGGGTGGCAGACTTCAACGACCGCGCCCAGGCCTTCTACACCAAGCAAGGCTTTGCGTTTGATGGTGAGTCGAAAACCCATGAGCGGGACAAGATCACCACCAAACGCATGGTGCGCGATTAGTTGATCGGGGTTGGGCTGATCTTCCAGACCTCGTCGGCGTAGTCGCGGATGGTGCGGTCGGAGGAGAATCGGCCAGACTCGCAAATGTTGATCCAGCACTTCCGCGCCCACTCGTCCTGGTCGGCGTAGTAGTCAGCGGCCATACGGTCGCGAGTCGCACGGAAATCAGCGAAGTCGCCTAAGACGTAGAAGACGTCGCGCTCGCCGTAGCCGTTGTCGTCGAGAAGCGATGCGCGAATGTCGTGGAAGGCTCCGGTGCCACGGTCATCCAAGGTGCCGTCGACAAGCGCATCGAGTGCGCGCATGAGCCCTGGGGTCTGCTCCGCAACCTGGCGCGGGTTGTAGTGCGCCTTCAACTCCGGCAGGTCCTCCTCGCGGGCGCCGAAGATGTAGGCGTTGTCCTCGCCAACAGCATCGACGATCTCCACATTCGCGCCGTCCATCGTGCCCAAGGTGAGAGCGCCATTCATCATGAACTTCATATTCGAGGTTCCCGACGCCTCTTTGCCAGCGGTGGAAATCTGCTCAGAGACATCCGTTGCCGGGATGATCTGCTCGGCGGGGGAGACGTTGTAGTTCTCCACGAACACCACGTGGATGAACTGGGAAGCAACCGGATCATTGTTCACCAGGTTTGCGATGGTGTTGATGAGCTTGATGATGCCCTTCGCCGTGACGTAACCCGGGGCCGCCTTCGCACCAAAGATGAACGTGCGCTTCGGAATGTTGTGCTCGCCATCCTTGGTGATCCGGAAGTACAAATCCAAGATGTACAGGGCGTTCATCAACTGGCGCTTGTACTCATGCAGACGCTTGATCTGGGTGTCAAAGATCGAGTCTGGGTCGATCACCGCACCCTGGCGGGCGTTGATCCATCCGGCGAAGTCTCGCTTGTTCGCTGCCTTGATCTCGCGCAGCTCGCGCATGATATCCGGGTCATCCGCGAAGCGGCGCAGTTCCTGCAGCTTGGACAGGTCCGTGACCCACTCATCCGATCCCGCGAGACGGTCCAAAAGCTCGGACAATCGCGGGTTGCACATACGCAGCCAACGGCGAGGGGTCACACCGTTGGTTTTGTTGTTAAAGCGTTCCGGATACAGCCCGTGCCAGAAGCCGAGCGTGTCGCGTTTGATGATCTCCGTGTGAAGCGCAGCCACACCATTGACCGAATAGGAGGCGTAGCAGGCGATCCATGCCATGTGGACGCGACCGTCGTGGATCGGGGAGTGGTGGTGCGCCGTTTCTGGATCCACCCCGCGGGCCTCCATATCAAGGCGGTAACGGCGGTCAATCTCTTCCACAATCTCCCAGATGCGCCAGAAGAGCTGCTTGAAGATGGACTCTTCCCAGGTCTCCAGCGCCTCCTGCAGCACCGTGTGGTTGGTGTAGGCAAACGTGTTGGTGGTGACTTCCCAGGCGTCGTCCCAGCCGAGTCCGTGCTCGTCCATAAGCAAACGCATCAGCTCAGGAATGCCGAGCACCGGGTGTGTGTCGTTGAGCTGGATCGAGTTGTACTTGTGGAAGTTGCGCAGGTCGTCGCCGTGTGCGGCGCGGTAGTCGTCGATAAGTTCCTGCAACGATGCAGACACGAAGAAGTATTGCTGACGCACGCGCAGCAACTTGCCGGCGTACGTGGTGTCGTTCGGGTAGAGCACACGCGTGATGTCGTGGACAGCCTCGCGCTCAAGGATCGCGTCGGCAAAGCGCTGAGAATTGAACGCGTCATAGTCGAACTCATCGATCGGGGAAGCGTCCCACAGACGCAGTGTGCCCACATTGTTCGTGCCGTAACCCGTGATCGGCATGTCGTACGGAATTGCGCGCACATCCATGTCGTCGAAATGAACAATGCGCTGCTCAGAGCCACGACGCACGATAAACGGGTAGAACGATTCCTTCCAACGGTCCGGGTGCTCGCGCTGGAAGCCGTCCTCGAACTCCTGGCGGAACAACCCGTAGCGGTACAGCAGGCCATAGCCGGTCAGCGGATAGTCCTGCGTCGCTGCCGAATCCAAGAAGCAGGCGGCGAGGCGGCCGAGCCCGCCATTGCCCAGTGCCGCGTCGTGTTCTGCCTCCAACACGTCGGAGAGCTCGTGGCCCAACTCGCGGGCCACAGCCTCAGCCTTATCGACGAGCCCAAGGTTCGTCAGATTGTTCAGCAGCGCACGGCCCTGCAAAAACTCCGCCGAGAAATACGCAGCGCGACGAGTCTTGCGGTAGGTGTTGCGAGTTTCATCCCAATCGTCGGCGATCTGCTCAACGACAGCGGCCGACAAGCCGGTCCAAAACTTCTTTACGGTTGCGGCTTGCGGCGACTTGCCGGCAAAGCCACGGACATGGCCTGCGATCGTCTGCTCAAATGCGGGTGACTGCTTGGAGAACGTCATGGCGCCCAAGCGTACCGCCAGTTAGCCAGCTAGGTAGGTCAAGACAGCAACTGCGGCCGAGCGTGTGGCAGCAGAAATCGTGGGCTCATAATCCGGCAGGAAGTTCGGCATATGGTTGACCGGAACATCCTCGGCAACCCTATCCTCCGCGACAGCACGATCCCACACGTCGCGCGGGGTGCATCCGATGAGCCAGAAGAGGTACGGCGCCCCAAACGTTTGACCGATGATCGGGAAGTCCTCGGAAACCGTCTTCGGATCCGACGTGACCGAGTCCTCACCGAACACCGCATCGAAGTTCGCGCGCACTGCGGAAAAGACCGCCTCGTCGTTGTCCAACAGTTCGCCGTGAGCAAAGTACTCGATGCCAGCCGTGCCCTCCGCGCCCGAGGCAGCTACCTCGGCATGGACAACACGCTCGATGGCGGCATACACGCGTGCCTTGACCTTGTCGTCGTAGAAACGGCAGTTGAGCACCAACTCCGCCGACCCTGGAATGATATTGATCGCGCGCCCAGCACTCATGCTGCCGACGGTGACCACCGCGAAATCCGCCGGATTGACCTCACGCCCCACAATCGCCTGCAGACGAGCGATAATCATCGCGGCAGTAAACGTGGGATCCACCGAGTTGTGCGGCATCGAACCGTGGGCCGAACGGCCGGGAATGTGCACCCTGATCGAATCACAAGCAGCGAACTGCGGGCCGGGCTTGGACATGACCTCGCCAGCGCGACCAGGCATCACGTGCAGGCCCAACACCACGTCCGGGGTGGGCACCTTCTCAGCCAGGCCGCCATCGGCCATGTCTTGGGCGCCCGCAGCCAGCTCCTCGCCAGGCTGGAACAATGCGATAAACGTGCCCGACCAGTGGTCGCGCGTGTTGTCCATGACGTGGCACAAGCTCAGCAGAGCCGTGGTGTGAATGTCATGACCACATGCGTGCATCGTGCCGGTCGTGTGCCCATCCGCAGTGGTGACCACCTTGCGGGAAGCGAACGGTACGCCGGTGCGCTCCGTGACCGGAAGGCCATCAAAGTCGGCGCGGTAGAGCGCTGTCGGGCCTTCGCCGTTGCGAAAGACTGCGCAGATGCCGTACTTGCCAATCGGGGCAACAACCTCGCAATCAAGCGGCTTCAACTCATGCAGGATTCGCTGGTAGGTCTCCTCCTCGTGCATGGAGAGCTCCGGGTTAGCGTGCAGTTCCTCGTAGAGTCGGCGCTGCCAGGCTGCATCAACCTGGTAAGTATCCAAGATGTCGGCGATGTTGCTCATAGTCTCGTTACCTCTCTACGTTCGGGGCCAAACCTTGGGTATAGCGCAGCACGTTCGGCCTAGGCGTGCATTCTTGGCCTATACGGATACTAGGCGCGACCGTTCCCACGGCACGCAAGCGCTCCAGTTCCGTGGTGACGCGGTCGTGGACATCAAAGGGCGAAAGCGTATTGACGAAGATCTGCGTGCCGCCCTCAAAACCCGCAACAGTAGAGATGCGCCACTTCACATTGATACGCCACGGCATTGGCACCTCGACATCGTGTGGTTTGTAGTGCCACTCTTCGTTCGTGGCCACACGGGTACCGGTCGCGGCGTGTGCGGCGTGGAGCAGGTCCGACATGGCACGGACCTCGTCGTCAGTGTGCAGCCATGGCTCGCATGCTTCCGACTTCGAATACACCGTCATCGTGGGGTAGCGGTGCCCCACACCGGCAACTAGGACGGCGTGGTCGTTCTCCGCGATGACCAGGTTGTTGTCGAAAGCGGGGTTCACACCCCAGTCGTTGTACATGTTCGGGTGCTGCTGCAACTTGGCGATTTCGGACTCAGCGTTGACGCCATGCTCGTCGATAGCAACCAACTGCTTATGCAGGTGCTCAAACGACGCGCCGGCTGCGGCGAGCCAGTTTTGAAACACCACAACATAGCGGGCGTGACGGTGGTGAGTGATGAGGTCGTGCAACGAATCGACGGTGAAGGCGATGAACTGGTAATGCTCATCCGCAGTGAGCGAGCCTGAGCCTGCGAGGTCGGAGGTATCGCGGGCGTCGTCGATAAAGTGCCGCCTTGCAATGATGACGTCGTGCCCACCACCAAAATAAGCAGGCGCGATGCTGAGCAGTTGCTCGTCCGGCAGATCCGGATCCTGACCCGACGCAGACAAGCGCGTGCGCACAATATCCAACACGTGGTGTCGGCCAGACGGGTCCGACAGGTAGCGCTCCATGTGCTCCTGCCAATCTTTTGGCATTTCCGCACCATAGTTTTCGCGCCAGTAGTCGTAAGAAACGATCTCGAACAGGTTGGGCACGCGCCGAAAGTCGGCCTGTGTCGCATCGAGTTCATCCGGCATGACATTGCGCAGAATGTCGAAACCCGTGCTGGTAGTCACCAGCCGCGAACGCTCCGGGGGAGTATGCAGCATGCGGTCCGCGCAGAAATTACACGTATCGGTGTGCGCGCCGGGGCCAAGTGCTGCAGGTTCGTTCGGCTGGGTGTGAAGCGGACGGTTGCCACGGCCAGGCACCGTCCACACATGGGTTCCGGTGAACGGATTGACCTGCTTTAACGTGCCGTCCTTCATGCGTTGCAGCGCTGTGTGCTGCGCGGGCGTCGGGTTGACAGCAGCGTGAGACATGAACGACACCCTACCGCCCCGAGCGTCTAGCCTTATGCCCATGTCTGTCATTCAATTCGACGTCCTCGTCCCACCCGCGGCAGCTCCAGAGGTACGCGACGCATTCCAGCGCGCCCTCGACATCCTGGTGCGCCGCGAGATGCTCACCTCCGGCAGCGTGACAATGGAGCAAGTGCGTATCGACGACACCGTGCACGCCCAGCTCGCCGAAACCTATGAACACGACCGCGGCGAGCCAGCCGACGACGCTGAAATCCACCGCTACCGCATCGAGTCCGAAGGCGCGGACAGTATTAACCGCCTCGCTATGGGGCTCTCACGCATCCTGACCCCCAAGCGCGACCTGCCACGCGACCCCGTGGCGCTCGAGGACCAGGACAAGTTCGAGGCCCCGTCGATTTATCCCTGGACAGTTGAAGTGTTGAGGTAAGCGACCGCAATCTCCGCACCGGCGCGAACGAGCTGCTCGCGGACGTCGTCAATCTCGGGCAGCGTCACTGCGAGAGTTCCGTCGGCGGGCTGCTCGTCGAAACGCCCTGCAGCAATCGCGAATACCGCACCTGCTTCCGCAGCAAGCTCGCCGACCACAGACGCCACCTTGCCGGTGCCTGTCTGTCCATCGAAGCGACCTTCGCCGGTGATCACCAACGCAGCGCCATCGATCTGCTCAGTCAGCCCGTTGGAATCTGCGACAACGCGCGCGCCGGGCACGATATGCACGTGGGAATCGGTCCCGTGCAGCATGGTGGAAAGCCATGTCAGGCCGATGCCCACGCCGCCCGCCGCACCAAGCCCCGGGGTTGTGGGGTCGATCTCTGCGACCTCGCACAGTCGAGCAAGACCACGGTCCAAGAGTTCAACATCGTCGGCGGTCGCGCCCTTTTGTGGGCCGAACACGTGAGCTGCACCGTTCGGGCCTGTTGCTGGTGCAGACGTGTCAGTGAGCAGCACCCACTCCATAGCGCCAGCAGGGACATTGACTTTGGCAGTGTCGAAATCCGCAAGGTTTTCCAAAGCGCCACCGCCAGGTTTTAGCTGATAGCCAGCAGCGTCGAGGGGGTTGACACCGAGCGCCACCAGAATGCCGGTACCGCCATCGACCGTTGCGGTGCCACCGAGACCAAGCACGATACGTTTCGCGCCGCGGGTCTCCGCATCAGCGATGAGCACACCGGTGCCGTAAGTGTCGCCGGTCAGCGGGACCGGCTTTTCCACAGCGGGCAACCCAGAAGCAGCAGACACATCGATATAGGCGGTGGAGGAGGGGGCGTGGAATGTGTATTCGGCTTCGGTAAGGCGACCGTCTGCTGTGGTCGTCGGTAAGCAAATGCGTTCCCCCTCAAACAACGCGGACGTGCCCTCGCCACCGTCGGCCATCGGGGCAAGGATGATTTGGGCATCGCGGATCACGCTTGTCACACCCTCTGCCAGCCATTCAGCAGCCTCCTGCGCAGTAGCAGTGGACTTAAACGAATCCGGGGCGATGACGATTTTCGGCGACGGAGCCGGGTCGAAAGAGGAAGACATGCGGGCAAGTTTAACCGGAAGACCGCAAAATTCCGCGGGCGGGCGAGATGTGTTGTAGCATCTTTCCGGTAAACAATTCTGCAAGCCTATAGAAATTGGAGGCGGGGTCACATGAGTGCAATCGACCAGGAAGTTGCGAGTTTTTACGACAGGGTGCTCGAGCGAAACGCGGGAGAACCCGAGTTCCACCAAGCAGTTGCCGAGGTGCTCGACTCTCTGAAGATCGTCCTGGAAAAAGACCCGCACTACGCCGACTACGGCCTCATCGAGCGCCTCTGCGAGCCGGAGCGTCAGATCATCTTCCGCGTCCCGTGGATCGACGATGACAACAACGTGCGCGTCAACCGCGGCTTCCGTGTCCAGTTCAACTCCGCGCTCGGCCCCTATAAGGGCGGTCTGCGATTCCACCCGAGCGTGAACCTGGGCATCATCAAATTCCTTGGCTTTGAACAGATCTTCAAAAACTCGCTCACCGGTCTGCCCATCGGCGGCGGCAAAGGCGGGTCCGACTTCGACCCGAAGGGCAAGTCCGACGCTGAGATCATGCGCTTCTGCCAATCCTTCATGACTGAACTGTGGCGCCACATCGGCGAATACCGCGACGTCCCCGCGGGTGACATCGGCGTGGGTGGGCGCGAAATCGGCTTCCTGTTTGGCCAGTACCGCCGCCTGGTGGACCAGCACGAGTCGGGCGTGCTCACCGGTAAGGGGCTGACATGGGGTGGCTCCCTCGTGCGCAAGGAAGCCACGGGCTACGGCGCTGTGTACTTCACCGACGAAATGATGCGTACCAACGGCGAATCCATTGACGGTGCACGCGTGATTGTCTCCGGCTCCGGCAACGTTGCCACCTATGCGATCAAGAAGGCGCAGGCGCTTGGTGCAACTGTCGTTGGCTTCTCCGACTCCTCCGGTTGGGTGGAGACCCCGAATGGGGTTGATACTGAGCTCCTGATCGACATCAAGGAAAACCGTCGCGGACGCGTTTCCGACTATGTCGCAGAAGCCACCGGGGCGACCTACCACACCGACGGCTCCATTTGGGACCTCGAAGCTGACGTGGCGTTGCCGTGCGCAACCCAAAATGAGCTCAACGGCGAGCATGCCCAACGCCTCGTCGACAACGGTGTGAAGTACGTCGCGGAGGGCGCCAATATGCCGTCCACGCACGAAGCGACCGAGGTCTTCCGGGCTAATAGGGTCTCTTTCGGCCCAGGTAAAGCGGCTAATGCCGGTGGTGTTGCTACCTCTGCCCTGGAGATGCAGCAAAACGCTTCCCGTGACTCCTGGTCCTTCGAATACACCGACGACCGTCTGCAGCGCATCATGTCCAACATCTTCAAGACCGCGGCACGAACCGCAGAGCAATATGACCGCGCGGGCGACTATGTTGTGGGCGCAAATATCGCTGGGTTTAAAAAGGTTGCCGACGCGATGCTGGCGCAAGGCGTGATTTAGAGCTTCATCCAGTACGCTGTGCAACTATGTACCGCGTTTTTGAAGCCCTCGATGAGTTAGTGCAGACGATGGAGCAGGCCTACGGCGTGCCGATGACCTCCAACTGCATGGTGCCCCGCAATGAGATGCTCGCTCTTCTCGACGACCTCCGCAACGCCCTGCCCGGCGATCTAGACGACGCCCAGGACGTTCTGGACAAGCAGGACGAAATCCTGCGCGGGGCCCAGGAACGCGCCGACGTTCTCGTTGGCGACGCCGAAGAGGACGCCCGTCGCATCGTTTCCGACGCCCAAGCCGAATCGGAGACGGTGCTGTCGGACGCCCAGGACCACGCAACTCGACTCGTCTCGGGCGCCGAGGAAGAGTCGAACATGATGATCACCCGCGCTCGCGACATTGCAGAAACCACCATCAACAGTGCTCAGCGCGAAGCCGATCACCTTGTGGAAACCGGCAACGAGGAATACCAGCGCTCCGTCGACCAGGGCCTGAAGGAGCAGAAGCGCTTGATCTCCGAGTCTGAGGTCATGCGTCGCGCAGACGAAGAGGCACATCGCCTCGTCGAAGACGCACACGCTGAATCCTCCCGCCTGCGCGCAGAGTGCGACGACTATGTCGACTCCAAGCTCGCAGAGTTCGAGGAGACCCTCAACACCGTGCTGCGCACTGTCTCCACCGACCGCTCCGCGCTGCGTCGTGGGGCGGGCGTCTCCGGTGCAGACCGCGCTCGCCGTGGCCAGGGTGAAGCCGACGAGTACTAGCAAGGGAAGCGATTCGTTGTAGTCTGAAAGGGCTATGGCTAACAATCCTTTCGTATTTGATGTTTCCGGCGTCCTCAAAGGCGACGGACTGCCGGAAACCCTGACGCAGACGGGGCCATCCCCGTCGCGTATCGGCCCGGAAATGATCGCTATTCCTGAAGGCCGAGAGGTCAAGATAGAAGCCACCCTGACCCCACTTGGCTCCGGCATCATGGTCGATGCGACCCTGACTGCCGAATTTGTAGGCCAGTGTGTGCGCTGCCTTAAAGATCTGACCCCCACCGAAACGCTCCAGATCTCCGAAGTGTTTTCCACTTCAGATGATTTCATCACCGGAGACGCAGAGGAAGAAGAAGACCGTGGCTCGGGGGACGAAATTGCCCGTGTCGAAGGCGATACTGTCGACCTAGAGCAAGCGTTTGTGAACGAAGCTGGGCTTAACCTGCCGTTCAACCCGACCTGCCAGCCAGAATGCGCCGGCGATACCGACGTTCCCGTGCCGGACGGTGTATCGGGCGAAGAAAACAACCTTGTCGACCCGCGTTGGGCAGATCTGGAGAAGTTCCTGTGAGCCGTTCACGCAGGAAACCCGCCAACGCCGAACAGGCATGGGAAGACGCCTATGGGGCAGTAGACCATGCGCCACTGCTGGAAAAACTGGGCGTCAACATCGAGCGCGACAATCTCAAACTTGCGCTGACTCACCGCTCGTTCGCCAACGAACACAACCAACTGCCCAACAACGAGCGACTCGAGTTCGTCGGCGACGCCATCTTAGGTCTGACCGTGGCAACTAAGCTCTTTGAGCTTTACCCGTCGCGTCCCGAGTCCGATCTTTCTCCAATGCGCGCAGCGATTGTGTCGCGTTACGGCTTGTCCGACATCGCCCGTGAGATCAACCTCGGCCAGCACGTTCTCATTGGCAAAGGTGAAGAACTGACTGGTGGGCGCGATAAAGAGTCGATTCTTGCCGACACAACAGAGGCTGTGCTCGGCGCGATATATCTCGAGCATGGATTCGCGACTGCCCGCGACGTGATCCTGCGGCTTTTTGACGAGAAACTGCGTCACGCCACGGTAAGCAAAAAGAACAAGGACTGGAAGACCGCACTGCAAGTTCGTGTGGCAGAACTGAAGCTCCCTGTTGCAGAGTATCGCTCTGAGGCGACCGGTCCGGACCACGAGCAAACCTTCCACGCCGAAACGCTGATCAACGGTGTCGTGCGAGGTAAGGGCGTGGGGCCGAACAAGAAACTCGCGGAGCAGGAAGCGGCCCAACAAGCACTGGTATACCTGCGCGACCACGCTGCCGAGGCCACCCTGGGACATGCCTGAACTGCCAGAAGTTGAGGTGGTCCGCCGGGGGCTCCAACAACACATAGTCGGCCTCACGTTCGGCCGCGTCGAAGTGCTTCACCCACGTGCATCGCGTGGCAACGAAGTTGATCTTGAGCGTGTGCTGCCGGGACGTACCGTCGTGGATACGGGCCGACGGGGCAAGTACTTGTGGCTACTGCTGGACAATGGGGCAGCGGTGCTGGTGCATTTGAGGATGAGTGGACAGATGCTCGTCGCAAAGCATGGCGAAGTGACATCGCCGCATTTGCGAATTCGCGCAGACATGGGCACATGTGAGCTGTGTTTCGTCGACCAGCGCACGTTCGGATTCTGGCAATACACCGACCTCGTCGACGGGGTGCCTCGTCCTGCGGGCCATATTGCGCCGGACCCTTTCGAGGATGCATTTGATGTGCGAGAGACAGCGCGCGCGATGCGCCGGAAGAATTCGGCTCTGAAAACGGTGCTGCTCAACCAAGAAATTGTCAGTGGAATCGGCTCGATCTACGCCGATGAAGCAATGTGGGCTGCAAACCTCAAACCCTGGCGTAAAGCGCGCACCATGCGACAACGCGACGCCGAAGCAGTGCTTGAGGCATCGCGTGACGTAATGGCCCGGGCGCTCGAGCAAGGCGGAACGAGCTTCGATGCCCTCTATGTCAACGTCAACGGAGCCTCCGGATACAATGCATACGGTCAAGCCGGAAAACCCTGTGCGCGATGCGGAACGGAGATCGCCCGCACCGTGATCAACGGCCGTTCCAGTTATTACTGCCCGGTTTGCCAAGTGCTCTAGGTTAGAAGACATGGTTGATCAGCAGACGTTCAAAGTCGCGATGTCCCAGGTTGCCGCTGCAGTTGCCATTGTGACGACAGGGACGCAAGCATCGGCACACGGCACAACGGTCAGCGCATTCATGTCACTTTCTCTCGAACCACCGATGGTGCTGGTCTCGCTAGACCAGAAGTCATCGCTGCTCGCGAGGTTGGAGATCGGCTCACCGATCGGTATCAACGTGCTGTCCACCGAACAGAACGAGTTGGCGCGCAGGTTCGCTGACAAGCTCGAGGATCGTTTCGCGGGGGTGGATTGGCGCATTGCCGACGGCGCACCGAAACTTGCCGGCGACCACACCTGGATCGCCGGCAACGTTAGCCGCATCATCGAAGCAGGGGACCACTTCCTCGTCTTGGTTGACGTCACTGCCACCGAAGTTACCGCAAACTGCCCGCTGCTGTACTGGCAACGCGAGTTTGGCACCCACGGGCCAATCCAACCCGGAGAGGTACAGACCAAATCCATAGAGGGGTAGTGCGCTCGATCACGTTGGGTAATTGAGACAACCCAGGGATAAGCTGCCCGCCATGGATTCAGCTACCTCATTTGTCGAGGGATCGCTCAATGGCGTGATTTGGAGCCTCGTACCGTGGTTCCTCGTTGCTGCCGGCATCTACTTCGGCTTGCGCACATTATTCGTTCAAATCCGCATGTTCCCGGACATGCTCAAAGCCGTTGCAGAAACCCCGAAGGGCAAAGACCGCGAAGGTCGAGACCTCGATGAAGAGTACGGTGGCTTGTCGGCCTTCAAGGCTTTCACCATCTCTGCCGCCTCTCGTGTCGGCACCGGCAACATCGCCGGTGTCGCACTGGCAATCTCCATCGGTGGCCCGGGTGCCGTGTTCTGGATGTGGATGCTCGCCTTGCTCGGTGGTGCGACCGCATTCGTCGAATCCACGCTGGCCCAGCTGTGGAAAACCAAGGACAGCGACGGCAACTACCACGGCGGTCCGGCCTACTACATGACCCGGGGCCTCGGATGGAAGCCACTCGCGGTGCTGTTCTCTGCCTTCCTCGCCATCACTTACGGCTTTGTATACAACGCCATCCAAACCAACTCGATTGCTGAAGCGGTTTCCGGTTCGTTGGGCAACGACTCTGTCGCTGTGAAAACCATCGTGGCGGGTGTCGTCGCCGCACTCACCGCGCTCATCATCTTCGGTGGCGTTACCCGCATTGCATCTTGGACCCAGGTGATCGTTCCGTTCATGGCCGGTGCCTACATCTTGATTGGCCTCGCGGTGCTGGTGATCAATTGGCGCGAGATCCCAGGCATGTTCGAACTCATCGTTGGCCACGCTCTCGGCCTCAAGCAGGTTGCGGGCGCGACCGTTGGCGCAGCCTTCGCACACGGTATGCGTCGTGGTTTGTTCTCCAACGAAGCAGGCATGGGTTCGGCACCAAACGCTGCCGCGACTGCGACCGTGTCTCACCCCGTTAAGCAGGGTCTTGTGCAGGCCCTCGGCGTGTACTTTGACACCCTGCTCGTGTGCTCCATCACCGCGTTTGTTGTACTGCTCGGCCCCGCAATCACCTATGGCCGCGATGACATCCAGGGTGCCTCGCTGACGCAGTCTGCACTCGCCGATTCTGTCGGCGCCTGGGGCGCACACGCCATCACGTTCATCCTGTTCTTCCTGGCGTTTTCTTCCGTGATCGGTAACTACTACTTGGCGCAAGCTAATTTGCAGTACCTCACCGACTCCAAGTCCGCGTTGACCACGTTCCGCATTGTTGTTCTCGGCTTCGTCATCTTCGGTGCGTTCGGATCTGTGCCGCTCGTTTGGGCCCTCGGCGACACGATGGCCGGTCTTCTGGCGCTTTTCAACATCATCGCAATCGTTCCGCTCGGCGGGGTAGCGCTGAAGCTGCTGAAGAACTACAACGAACAGCGTCGCCGAGGAGAAGACCCTGTCTTCCACCGCGACATGCTGCCGGAAGTCAAGAACGTTGAGTTCTGGGACGGCTCCGACCCCGTCACCCGACGCAGCGCAGACGACCGCATCTAAGTTGTATTCTCGGGCGGTATGGCTGAGAAACGCATGACCGCCCACGTCCACGGCGAAGTCCAGGGGGTTGGGTTTCGCTGGTGGACACGCTCCCGCGCCCTCGAACTTGGGCTTGCGGGATACGCCAAGAACCTTGCAGATGGCCGCGTTGAAGTGGTTGCGGAGGGGGAGCAGGGTGGCGTCGAAAAGCTTGAAAAGCTCTTGCGGGAAACACCCTCTGGTTCGGGGCGCCCTGGGCGCGTGAACCATGTGCAAGCCCAGTACAGCGCACCGAAGGGTGCGGTAGGGTTCGACGAACGCTAAAAGCCGCGCCCGAGCGGGTAATATTGCGCGAATGCACCTGAAATCGCTGACGCTCAAAGGATTTAAGTCTTTCGCGTCCGCGACAACCATGAAATTCGAACCGGGCATTTGCGCCGTCGTCGGGCCGAACGGCTCGGGAAAATCCAACGTCGTCGATGCACTCGCGTGGGTGATGGGCGAGCAAGGTGCGAAAAACCTGCGTGGCGGGAAGATGGAAGACGTCATCTTCGCCGGTGCCGGCGGGCGCAAACCACTCGGACGTGCCGAAGTCACGCTTACTTTCGACAACACCGACAAACGATTGCCCATCGACTACACCGATGTAGCAATCACTCGCCGCATGTTCCGCGACGGTGCGTCCGAATACGAAATCAACGGCTCCAAAGCACGTCTCATGGACATTCAGGAGCTGCTGTCCGACTCCGGTATCGGCCGCGAAATGCACATCATTGTCGGCCAGGGCAAACTCTCCGAAATCCTTGATTCGCGCCCTGAAGAACGTCGCGCGTTTATCGAAGAAGCCGCTGGTGTACTGAAGCACCGTCGTCGTAAAGAGAAGGCACAGCGCAAACTTGTCGGCATGCAGGCGAACCTGGATCGCCTCACCGACCTCACCGACGAACTGGGCAAGCAACTCAAACCGTTGGCGCGGCAGGCAGAAGCCGCGAAACGTGGGGCGGCGGTGCAGGCCGAACTGCGCGACGCCAAACTCAAGCTCGCAGGTGACCAAGTCGTGCGTTTGCGAGCGAAGCTTTCCGACGCCGCCCGTGCTGCCGAACTCCTCGAAGAACAGGTAGAAACCGTTACCGCGCAACTCGAGGAATACACCGAAGCGCAGGAGAGCATCGAAGCACAGCAGCAGGAAGTACAGCCCAAAGCACAAGAAGCACAGCAGGTGTGGTTTGCGCTATCGACGCTGGCGGAACGGGCGAGTGCTACGGAACGCATCGCATCGGAGCGTGCTCGGAGCCACAACGCGGATGTTGCCTATGCCGGGCAAGACCCGGAAGACCTCGAAGCACGGGCACGGATTGCCGACGAACGCTACGCGGAAGCCGTCGAAGCAGCCGAAGAAGCAGCAGAACAGCTGGAAACGGTACGAGAAGAAGTCGCGGAACGACAGGAAGCTTTCGATGAAGCTGAGCGCGAACACATGGCGCAGGTGCGTGCGATCGCGGACCGTCGCGAAGGCGTAGTGCGACTGCTTGCTCAAGAAGAATCGCAGGCGCAAGCGGTTGAAGCTGCTGAGGAGGAGATTCGGCGTTTCGACGAGACGCTTCAAGAAACCCGTGAACGTGCACGCCAAGCTGACGCTGAGGTTGTGTCCGTTGAGGAACGCATCGCGGCGTTTGAGGCGGAACGCGCTCCACTCGACGCCGCATTCGCCCGCGCCCACACCGAATCTGACGCTGCAGAGAAGCGCCTCGAACAACTTCGTTCTGAGCAGCGCGAACACGAACGCAACGTAGCAACGCTTGAATCGCGCATTGCAACGCTGTCTGAGCAGACGCCGAAAATGGATGCCGCCGAATTGCTCGACGGTTTCTCACCGCTCGCGGGTTTGCTGACTACAGAGGCAGGTTTGGAAACGGCGCTTGCGGCGGCCCTCGGCGACTATGCCGAAGCGCTCGCAGGTGATGTGTCCGACGAGACCGTGTCGCGGTTGGGGAATGCGAGTCGTACGGTGGTCGTCGATACACGCGGCGGCTCGACATGGCGCCTGGAGACCGACGTTGAGGTGGACTGGCTGCTCGACCACGTTACGCTGGACGATGCAGTGGCTGGTCCGGTGACACGTTTGCTCGCTGACACTGTGGTCGCAAAAAATGTCGCGGCGGCACGTGCCGTCGTCGAGCAGGACCCAAGGTTGCGAGCCGTCACACACGACGGCGTACTTGTCGGCGAAGGCTGGATCGCAGCCGGCTCCGGGCAAGCAACCACGGTTGAAGTCTCCGCCCGCATCGAGGCTGCTCGCGTGGAACTTGAAACGGCCCGCCAACAACTCAGCGAACTCGCAGGCACGTTTGAAGGTGCGAAGGTTGCGGCGGAAGAAGCCCGAGTCAACGCCGCGTCGGCGCGTGCGTCTCTTCGAGAGCACGACACCGAACTCGAAGCCTGGCGACGCGATCGCACCCGCTTGGTCAAGCAAGCTGAAGCGAACAAGTCGGAGCACGAACGAGCTGCGCAGCGCGCCAACGAAGCTGACGCACGGCTTGCGCAACGCCGCACCGAACTGGAAGAAACTCGCGACCGCCTCACCCGAGTGGACACGGACGTATCCGCCTCACCCGAGGAGCCGTCATCTGCCGAACGCGACGCTGCCCGAAACGCGCTAAACCACATCAAATCCATGGAAATGGAGGCCGTTCTCGCCGCGCGTACTGCACAACAGCGGGCAGAGGCGGAAGTGGGCAAGGGAGACGCGCTACGCCGCCAAGCCGAGCAAGAACGTCAGGCGAAAGCCCGCCATGACGCTGCGATGGCAAGGCGTCGAGCAGAGGCAGAGCTAGCGGGGGTCGTCGAGAAGCACGCGCGCGACCTTGCCGCCCGAATCGAGGACGCGTTGGCACGCGCGACGGCGCAACGCGATGAGCTCTCCGCCCAGACGGCGAGCCTGCAGGGACAGTTGCAGCAAGCTCGTCAGCAGGTCAATGCCACGCGCCAACAATTGTCTCGATTGACCGACAACGCACACGCATCCGATATTGCCCGCTCGCAAGCACAGGTGCGTATCGACGAAGCCGAAGCCAACATCACCTCCACCCTGGGCATCGCCGTAGCCGATCTGCTTGATGGGTACACCCCAGGTGAGGACTTTGACCGCGAAGCAGAAGAGAAACGTCTCAAGCGGGCAGAAAAGGATCTGCGCGCGCTGGGTAAGGTCAACCCGCTGGCCTTGGAGGAATACAAGGCGTTGGAGGAGCGGTATTCGTTTCTTTCTACGCAGCTTGATGATGTTATTCAGGCGCGCAAAGACCTCACTGGTGTGATAGAGGACGTTGACGCACAGATCTTGCAGTTGTTCACCGATGCCTGGACGGATGTGGAGGCCGAGTTCCCGCGAGTGTTCCAGACGCTCTTCCCGGGTGGTGAGGCGCGCTTGGTGCTCACCGAGCCAGACGACATGTTGGCCACCGGCATTGAAATTGAAGCCCGGCCACCGGGGAAGCGTGTCAAGCGGCTTTCGCTGCTTTCCGGTGGTGAAAAATCGCTGACAGCCTTGGCGTTTCTGGTCGCTATCTTCCGTGCGCGTCCAAGTCCGTTTTATGTGCTCGACGAAGTTGAGGCGGCGCTCGACGACGTCAACCTGCGCCGGCTCATTGCCCTTCTGGAGGAACTCCGTCAGGATTCGCAGCTCATTGTGATCACGCACCAGAAGCCAACGATGGATGTTGCGAACGTGCTTTATGGCGTGACTATGCGTGGCGATGGCGTCACTCGAGTGCTGTCTCAACGCATGCAACCTGCCGGTGCAGCGCCTGGGGTGTAGCACCTGGGGTGTAGCACCTGGGGCGTAGCACAGCGCAAGATGGCTACCCGGTGTCCGGTGCGAACAGGGGTGGATCTGTTCCCGGTAGTTCTTGGTCGTCGAAACTTGGGTGTTTGTCCCGAATTTTTCGTTTATGCCGCTGACCGGGTGACTGTTCGAACTGCCATGTGCTGGTCGTGGTCGGTGGCCCGCCGTCGGCTGGATGGTGGGTGATGTCCCAGGTGTCGGGGTCTTTCTCGAAGTGTCCCTTACCACCGGCTCCGTCTCTGTTGTCGTTGTTGCATCTGTGGTGTTCGCGACATAGCAGTATCAGGTTATTGAGGTCAGTGACACCTCCGTGGAGGTAGGACTGCAGGTGGTGGGCTTCGAGTTCGACGCCAGGTTTGGTGCACCCGTTCCAGGCGCAGACACCTTGGGTAGCGAGTAGGACGAGGCGCTGTTCAATCGAAGCGAGGCGGGCGCGTCCGAGTGATAGTGGCACACCGGTTGCAGAGTCGAGTTGGAGAGCAAAAGTGTCTCCTGCTAAGCCCAGGTGAAGAATGTCGAGGGCAGTGAGATCCACACTGGTATTGGTGGAAAAGCGTGTTTGCCAATCAGCACCGACCAGATCTTCCAGGGTCAGTGTCACCACAACGGTTCCGATGCCGCGGTCGCGCGTGATACGTGCCTGGGAGTAGTTATCCAGGATGTGCATGAGTTGGTCGAAGCGGCGTTGTTGTTTCGTGCGGGTGTCTTTGGAGCCGTCGGGTAGGTGAGAGCCGGGGGCTTCTCCGGCGGCGAGGGCTGCTTCGAATTTTGCGCGTGATGCGGCGTCAAGGTAGAGCCGGGCGTAGGAGCCGCCGTCTGCATCGGTGGGTCCGAAGGAGATGCCTCGTTTTTTAAACGCGGCTAGGGGGTCCTTTTTCTTTTCGTAGTCCAGCCCCGCGCGGTTGGCTTTGCGGACGAGGTCGGTGACGAACTTCCGGAGCTCTTCGGGGGTCATGCGTGCTGCGGCTTCCATGGCTTGGGAGTAGCACTCGAGGTAGCCCGGGTTGGCGTGTTCGTTGAGGTCCTTGAGCGCGTTGGAGATAATGCGCTTCTTTTCTTCGGAGGCTTTCTTTTCTCGTGCAGCCTTGCGGGCGCGTTCCTGGGCTTTCTTTTCTTGTTCTTTGCGTCGTTGTGCTTCTTCTTCTGCGGCTCGCTTGTCCTCTTCGGTTTGTTCCGGGTTAGTTGGTGGGACTGGGATGTCGGGCTCGCCGAAGAGGCGCTTGCCGTGGTTGAGGAGGTCGAACGCCTGGGCACGGGAGAGGCCGAGGCGTTGCGTGAGGTATTCCACGGGATGGTTGGCGCCGACCAGGGATCCGGCATTGTCCCTTGTGCAGAGATGTGCGAAGGCGGCGTTGACGTTTCCGAACAGTGGCAATGAGCCGTGTAGCCGCTCTATTGCTTGGTGGGTGCCGAGGAGGTGGAGGGAGTCGGGTTCCATCATGAGGTTGGACAGCGCTTCTAGTCCAGCGGTGATCTGGTTGACGTGTTGGTCGATGATGGTTGTCATGGGTCCCCCTCTCGGCTACGTGTGCTGCTAACTGAGTTGAAAATGAAGCTACAGACCAGGCCGACACGATCGCCACACATTCGAACACCCGTTCGTATGGATGGGCCTGACCTGCAGCGTTGATTCGTCGATAAGCAATGTGTCTATTGCTGTTCCACCTTGTGTCGTGGCGGCTGGCACACTAGAACGCATGAATACCACTGAGTTGATGAACTCCCCGGCCCTTTGGGTGGCGGTTGCGGTCGTCGTTGCCGTGCTGATCATCGTGGGCATCGTCGTTGCGGGGAAGAAGCGCAAGGAGTCGAAGACCGTTTCGTTTGAGAAGCCGGAGGAGCCGAAGGAGCTCACTCAGCAGGAGAAATCCGGCAATTATCAGGCGAAGGGCGGTTTCAATTTCGCACCGGCGGATGCTCAGCCGAAGCAGCCGGAGCCGATTCGTCGTGACCAGCCGGTTCTGCCGGTAGTCGAGCCTGAAAAGGCCGAGCAGGAGCCGAAGACTGTTATCGAGAAAGCAGTTGCGCCTGATGAAGAGCCATTGCTTGTCGACGACACCACCAGCACGGAGGTAGATCAGCCAGAGCCGTCCGAGCGGCCTGTGGAGGAGCCTGTCGTTGAAGAATGTGCCGTGCCAGAACCGGAGCCGGCACCAGAACCTGAGCCGGTAGCAGAGCCGAAGCCAGCTCCAGAACCGGAGCCGGAACCTGCTGTCGATGAGGCAGAAACCCCTGAGGCCGAATCGGAAACGCCCGATGCGCCAGACACACCAGACACGGCGGAGGCAGAGGAGGCTGCTGCGGCTGCTGTAGTGGCTCAAGAGGGTGCTGAAGAGGCGCTCCAGGATGGCGCTGAGGTTTCCGATGAGGCTGTCGTTGTTGAGGCCCCCGCGAGCGAACCGATCGATGACATCGCTCCAGCAGCAGGTCGCATGGGCAAGCTTCGTGGCCGCCTTTCCCGTTCTCAGAACGCCATCGGCCAGGGTCTGCTTGGCATTCTTTCCGCTGGCGATCTGGACGAGGACGCGTGGGAGGAGATTGAAGACACGCTGATCTTGGCCGATATCGGTGCGGGTCTGACGATGAAGATCACGGACAACCTGCGCGAGAAGATCGCTGAGCGTGGTGTGGAAAACGAAGCGCAGGCTCGTGCGATGCTGCGCGAAACTCTGATTGAGGCTGCCCGTCCGGAGCTCGACCGTTCGATTAAGGCGATGCCGAATGACGGCAAACCGGCCGTGATCTTGGTTGTCGGTGTCAACGGCACCGGTAAGACGACGACTACCGGCAAGCTTGCTCGTGTGCTCGTGTCTATGGGGCACTCGGTGGTGCTTGGTGCTGCGGATACGTTCCGCGCGGCGGCTGCGGACCAGTTGGAGACCTGGGGCAAGCGCGTCGGCGCTTCCACGGTTCGTGGCAAGGAGGGTGCGGACCCGGCTTCGGTGGCCTTCGATGCTGTGGCAACTGGTGTTGACGAGGGTGCTGATGTGGTGCTCGTCGATACGGCGGGCCGCCTGCACACCTCCACGGGTCTGATGGATCAGCTGGGCAAGGTCAAGCGCGTCGTGGAGAAGAAGAGCAACGTCGATGAGGTGTTGCTGGTGCTCGACGCGACGGTGGGGCAGAACGGCATTGCGCAGGCGCGTGTCTTCCGTGAGGTTGTTGACATCACGGGTGTGGTGCTGACCAAGCTCGACGGCACCGCCAAGGGCGGTATCGTTTTCCAGGTTCAGGAGGAACTTGGTGTGCCGGTAAAGCTGGTTGGTCTTGGTGAGGGCGCGGACGATCTTGCGCCGTTTGAGGTTGAGAGTTTCGTCGACGCTCTTCTCGGCTAAGCGCTTGCTTGTCGACGACCCCGCGCCCCCGGTGATGTGCCCATCACCCGGGGCGCGCGCTAGTCTTGTGGGGATTCTTTTCCGCTAGAAGCAAAAGGGAGCGTGCACACCGTGTTCGAGTCACTGTCCGACCGCCTCCAATCAGCCCTGGGTGGTCTGCGAGGCAAGGGCAAGCTCACCGAGGAGGATATTAACGCCACGGCTCGCGAGATTCGTATCGCGTTGCTGGAGGCGGACGTGTCGCTTCCGGTTGTGCGTGCGTTTATTAAGCGCGTCAAGGAGCGTGCCCTCGGTGCCGATGTTTCGGCAGCGCTGAATCCGGCGCAGCAGGTCATCAAGATTGTTGATGAGGAACTGACAAACATTCTCGGCGGTGAGACTCGCCGGTTGAATTTGGCGAAGAACCCGCCGACCGTGATTATGCTCGCCGGTCTGCAAGGTGCTGGTAAGACCACCCTGGCAGGTAAGTTGGCTAAGCACTTGGCTAAGCAGGGCCACACCCCGATGTTGGTGGCGTGTGACTTGCAGCGCCCGGGTGCGGTGCAGCAGCTCCAGATTGTTGGTGAGCGCGCTGGTGTGCCGACGTTTGCCCCGGATCCGGGTACGTCCATCGACTCGTATGAGCACGAGATGGGCACCTCGCACGGTGATCCGGTTGCGGTGGCGCAGCAGGGTATTGAGCACGCCAAGCAGAACAAAAACGATGTGGTCATCATCGATACTGCGGGCCGCCTCGGTATCGATGAGACCCTGATGACTCAGGCCCGCAACATCCGTGATGCAGTGAATCCGGATGAGGTCATTTTCGTTATTGATGCGATGATCGGTCAGGATGCGGTGTCTACCGCCGAGGCGTTCGCTGCTGGCGTCGACTTCACTGGTGTTGCACTGACCAAACTTGATGGCGACGCCCGTGGCGGTGCCGCGCTGTCCATCCGTGAGGTCACGGGCAAGCCGATTCTGTTTGCGTCGTCTGGCGAGAAGCTCGACGACTTCGACGTGTTCCACCCGGACCGCATGTCCAGCCGTATTCTCGGCATGGGTGATCTGCTGTCGCTGATTGAGCAGGCTGAGCAGACTTATAACGAGCAGGACGCTGAGGCAGCCGCAACCAAGTTGGCTTCCGGCGAACTCACACTGGAGGACTTCCTCGACCAGTTGCTCATGATTCGTCGCATGGGGCCGATTGGCAACCTGCTCAAGATGATGCCTGGCGGCAAGCAGATGAACCAGATGGCGGACATGGTCGACGAGAAGCAGCTCGACCGTATCCAGGCCATCATTCGCGGTATGACTCCTCAGGAGCGCCAGGATCCGAAGATTTTGAACGCATCGCGCCGCAAGCGCATCGCTAACGGTTCCGGTGTGAAGGTCTCGGATGTGAACCAGTTGGTGGAGCGCTTCTTCGAGGCGAAGAAGATGATGGGGCAGATGGCCAGCCAGTTCGGCTTGCCGGGTATGCCTGGCATGGGCCGAAGCGCTACCAAGAAGAAGCCGAAGGGGCGCCGGGGCAAGAACGGCAAGCGCAAGCCGGTGAAGCGCGGTGGAAATCAGGGCATGCCGAAGATGCCAGGGATGCCAGGAATGCCAGGAATGCCGGGCATGGGTGGCGGTATGCCGGATATGAAGGATTTGGAAAAGTTGCAGAGCCAGCTTCCTGCGGGCATGCAGGGCATGGATCTCAACAACCTCGATTTCAACGAGGCGATGAAGCGTATGCAGAAGGGGAAGTTCTTCTAGCGCGCAGCGCGCCGCAGCGCGAACGCTTCACAGATCAAAGGGGGGAGAGGCCAGCACTTTAGAGGGTGTTGGCCTCTTCGCCATCTTGGGCAGAGTCGGTGGCGGTTTCGGGGGCCAGCGTGGTGTCGTCGATAAGCCCAAGCTTGTTGAAGATCGGGGTGAGCTCTTCCCACATCAATGGGGCGAGCGATTCGGCGTACGCGTTGGAGATGTGATTCTGGTCGCGGTAGATGTAAATGTTGCCGATCTGCGGCGGGCAGATGCCGTCGATGCAGTACCAGCTGGCGGTGTCGATTTCCCACTGGTTGTAGCCGCCGTCGAGGAAGTACTTCGCAGGGTCTTCAGGGGAGTAGACCACGTGTGCGTCCATGGAGCAGTCGGCTTCGGAGTATCCGGCTACGAGGCACAGGTTGGGGTCCATTGGGTCGCCGTCGGGGTTGAACATCCATGGGTTGTCGCGCAGGCCGACGAATGGGATGCCGTATTCAGCGAGGCGTTGCCAGAAGTTTGCGTATGCGTCAGGCACGTAGTCCTGAGAGGCGATGCCACCGCCTGCGTGACCTGCGGGGCGTGTGGAGGTGGAGATCACCATGGCAGGGTTGAGTTCGACGAGTTCTGCGAACGCGTTCTCGCCCCATTCTGCGCATTCTGGCGAGACAATGTCGGCGTTGGCGGGGTCCCAGGGGCCTCCGACGACGAGTGGGCATTCTTGGCGCACGAATGTTGCAGCTTTGAAGCCGTGGCGTTTGCCAAGGATGTCCAGTGGGATGCCGAATGGTTCGATGTGGGAGCCGCCGACCAGTGCGATGGTGGTGTCGGCTTCCAGGTCACCGTATACGCAGTGAGGTCCCGGCATGATGCCTGGGCCTTCGGGGAGGAAGACCATGCAGTTGTCCAGCCCGATTGGTGGGTAGATGCCTGCAACCAGGTTCGGGTCTGGTCGGGCTTCGACGTCGGGGACTTCGGCGCCGGCGAGTGCGAGTGCGCCTGGGTAGATGGCGGGGTCGAGGGGTTTGTCGGCGTCGTCGATACGATCGTTCCAGATTGGCTGGATGGCAAGTGCTGCGGCAAACAAAGCGGCGGTGAGCACACCACCCGTTGCGCGGAATTTTCCGGGCCACGTGCGTAGCGACGACCCCGCGTCGCGCACCGGCGTATCCATGGCACGCGGGCGCGCACGATGCTGGCGTAGTGGATCTTCCACCAGCATGTGGGTGATGTGTGCGAGGGCGAGGGACACGGCGATGACACATGCGCCGAGCCATGCTGGGGGAACGGCGTATCCGCCGAGGGCGGTGACGATGATCAAAAGCGGCCAGTGCCAAAGGTAGAGCGAGTAAGCGATCTTGCCCAGCCAGGTCATGGGTGCAGATGCCAGCACGCCGGAGACAGCGTTGCTGTTGCCTGACAGGATGACCAGTGCGGCACCGGTCAGTGGCAGCAGTGTGAGGGGGCCGGGGAATGCGAGCGACGTTGGGATAACGATGCCGGTGATGGTGATCATTGCGACGCCGAGTAGCGCAGTGAACCAGGCGAAACGCTGTGGGAAGAATCGCTCGGCTGGTACGAAGGCGAGCAGTGCGCCGAGGGAGAGTTCCCATGCGCGAGAGAACGTGGAGTAGTAGTTGGCGCCGGTGCCGACGAAACCGAAGCGGGAGGCCCAGGCGAAGGAGGCGATAGTGATGAGCGCCAGCACCCCGATAGCTACGCGCCGTGCCCAGACAGGGTTGGCTTTGAGCTTCGATACCGCAAAGGCCAGCAGGGTGCCCATGAGGATGCCGAAGATGTAGAACTGGCCCTGGACCGACATTGACCACAAGTGCTGTAGCGGGGATGTTTCCTGGCTTGCTGCAGCGTAGTCGGCATTTTGGGCGATGAGTTCCCAGTTTTGGTAGTACAGCATCGACGCTGTGACTTGGCTCGCGAGCTGCTGGCTCATCAGTTCTGGCGTAAACGCGAGAACGAGAAGGACAACGCTAACGATGACAAGTGCGAGCGCCGGTACGAGTCGGCGGATGGTGCGCCACAGGGGCCACCACGGGTTCAGGTTTGGGTTCGGACGCAGAGCGTATCGCAGTTGCCCGCCAAGGAAAAAGTAACCGGACAGCAGCAGGAAGACGTCGACGCCACCAGAGACACGTCCGACGAAGACGTGGAACAGGACGACGAGTGCGATGGCGTATCCACGCAGCCCATCGAGGTCGACGCGGTATGCGGTCGAGCCTTTTGTCGACTGTGCCGATTGTCCTGCCATCGTGTCCAACCTTGTCAACTACTTCTATTTCGTTACAGGCGACGTGTATTGCAGCTGGCAATGCGCGTCGCAATCGGTAAAGACCATACAGTCTGAACTTTGCATGACCGAACCAGCCACACCGGGGCATTGCAAGGCATTGCCGTGCGGGAGTTTGGTGTCTTGGGGTTTTAGCCCGTAAGGTGTCAAAGGTTGTCTGACGTCATTGTTGGCGTTTGGCACGACAAGTCTATAACTGCGTACGCGCCGGATCCGTCTGGATCCTTCTCAGGTTGCCTGGGAGGGGATGGTCGACCGGCCAGGCACGCGCAGGGTAAATAAGAAGGGTTGAACCGGCTCGTCGAGAAGCGGCGAGTGTCTGCACTGCCCAGTGACCTAAAGGAAGTACACCATGGCTGTAAAGATCAAGCTGCAGCGCGTTGGCAAGATCCGCAACGCTCAGTACCGTGTCGTCATCGCTGATGCTCGCACCCGTCGTGACGGTGCTGTCATCGAGAACATCGGCATCTACCACCCGAAGGAAGAGCCGTCGCTCATCCGCATCGATTCCGAGCGCGCTCAGTACTGGCTGGGTGTCGGCGCACAGCCGACCGAGCCGGTGCTCGCGCTGCTGAAGGTGACCGGCGACTGGCAGAAGCACAAGGGCCTCGACGGTGCTGAGGGCACCCTCAAGGTTGCTGAGGAGAAGCCGTCCAAGCTCGACCTGTTCAACCAGGCTCTGGAAGAGGCTAAGAACGGCCCGACCGCTGAGGCGATCACCGAGAAGCGCAAGAAGGCTAAGGAAGACGCTGAGGCTAAGGCAGCTGCTGAGGCTGCAGCTGCCGCAGAGGCCGAGGCTGCAGAGGCTGAGGGCGAGGCTGCAGAGGCTGAGTCTGAGGAGGCTCCGGCCGAGGAGGCATAAGCCTTTCGCTTATCGACGACACCCCGCACCGCACACATTTCGTGCCGGTGCGGGGTTTTTCGTGCTGCAGCTTTGCAAAACTTGCGTACGGTTGGGCATGCAGACATTTCCTAATCGAAAGGGGAGCGGATCATGGCTCGTACGTTTTTGGTGACTGGTGGCGCGGGCGGCATTGGCAAGGCGACTGCGGAGTTGCTTACCTCTCGCGGTCACAAGGTGATTACTGCCGATATTGCGAATGCGAATATCAATGCGGACCTCACAACTGTTGAGGGCCGGCAGGCACTCGTCGATGAGGCAACCAAGCTTTCCGAAGGGAAGCTCGACGGCGTCATTGCGAATGCCGGTATGCAGGCGCCGACGCCGAAGACCGCGCAGGTGAACTACTTCGGCGCGGTGGCAACGCTTGAGGGGCTTCGTCCGCTGCTGGAGAAGTCGGATGCGCCGCGCGCTGTGGTGACGGCGTCGATCGCATCACTGCAGCCGGCTGACGATCAGCTCATTGAGGCGATGCTGGCGGATGATGAGGAAGCTACCGTTAAGCGTGGCCAGGAACTTGCTGACCAGGGCCCCGAGGTTGCATACCTTAACTACTCGTCCTCTAAGCAGGCCATTGCTCGTTGGGTGCGCAAGAACGCGATCTCCGAGGAGTGGGCTGGCAAGGGCATTGCGCTGAACGCTATTGCGCCGGCCGTTGTGATTTCCCCGATGACTGAAGAGCTGCGCAACACCGACGAAGGTCGTGCGCAGTTGGCACAGGTGCCGATGCCGCTGAACGGTTGGATGCCGGCAGAGGCTGCGGCCAGCTTCATTGCATGGCTGACCAGTGAGGAGAATACCCACCTGTGCGGCCAGGTTGTCTTTATCGACGGCGGCTTCGACGCCACAGTTCGTGGCGACAAGGTCTGGTAGGCCGACAAGGGCAATTTGTGGGGCTGCTACCGTAGCCGATTATGGAGCTCAACATTGGCCGCGTCGTGAAGTCGCATGGCGTGAAGGGTGAGGTAGCAGTCGAGCTACTCGCCGACGAGTCTGAAGACCACATTGTTGTCGGCGAGGTGCTCACTGGCCGCCAGGCTGGCAAGGAACAGCACTTGACTGTGAAGACGGTTCGGCCTCATCAGAAGCGCCTCCTCGTCAGTTTTGAGGAGGTGCCAGACCGCACTGCCGCGGACAGTCTGCGTGGCATGAAGTTTTTTGCAGAACCTCTGGAGCGCGACGCGGATTCCGACGAGTACTACAACCACGAACTCATCGGGTTGAAGGTCCGCCATGACGGCGATGAAGTTGGCGCGGTTACTGGCGTGATGGATGCGCCGAATCGCAAGATTCTGGAGATCGACTATCACGGCAAGGAAGTCCTAGTGCCCTTCGTTATGGAGTTTGTGCCGGATATTGACCTCGCTGATGGCTACCTGGTGATTACGCCGCCGGAGGGACTGCTTGATGTCTAACCCGAAGCCGGTGCTTCGCCTCGATGTCGTCACCATTTTCCCGGAGTACTTGGACCCGTTGCGCCACGCGCTGCTGGGCAAGGCGATTGAGCAGGGCATCCTGTCCGTTGGAGTGCATGACCTGCGTGATTGGGCGACGGGTAACCACAAGTCGGTAGACGCGCCCCCTCTGGGCGGTGGTCCTGGCATGGTGATGAAGCCGGAAGTGTGGGGGCCGGCGCTCGACGATATCGCTGCGGGACGCACAGGCACGGAGCTGGACTCGGCGGCCAAGCACCGGAATGACAAGTTGCGTCACGACGATGTCGCAAACGTTGCACCACGCCCTTACGAATCCCCAGTGGCAGGCGATGACGCCTCAAAGCCGCTGTTGCTCGTTCCCACACCGGCCGGAAAGCCATTTACGCAGGCGGATGCCCGTGCCTGGTCGCGCGAGGAACACATTGTGTTCGCTTGCGGGCGCTACGAGGGAATCGACCAGCGTGTCTTCGAGGATGCGAAGCAGCGCTACCGGGTGCGTGAGGTGTCCATTGGTGACTATGTACTCATTGGTGGCGAGGTCGCCGTACTGGTCATCGCGGAGGCAGTCACCCGGTTGATCCCCGGAGTGCTTGGCAACACTGAAAGCCACGAGGAGGACAGCTTCTCGGATGGGTTGCTTGAGGGCCCGAGTTATACAAAACCACGAGTATGGCGGGGGATCGAGGCTCCGGAGGTGCTTACCTCTGGCGACCACAAGAAGGTTGAAGCGTGGCGCCGTGAGCAGTCGCTGAAACGCACCCGTGCCGTCAGGCCCGAATTGCTCGAACAGGTGGAGCTCAGTGAAGAGGACCGGTTCATGCTGGATTCGCGTGAGGTTGTGTCGGTGTTCGAGGTGGGCGGACAGCGGGTCGTCGCAAAGCAACTGCGACGGGCGCTGAAACAGGCAGGCTACCGCGCGGAGACGATCGAGCGGAACGAAACGACGCTTACGGTAAAAGGGCGAACCGCGCTGTCGCTGGAGGATGCGACGCAAGCGGTTGCGGATGCGTTGCCGAAGGGCACGCAGTGGAGCGGGTACACGGCAGGGTAATGCCTGCTGAGGTGGTGAAAATCACCCCACAATAATTTAAAGGTCAGATCATTGTTCGCTTAGAGTTGGGTGTGTTACACGCGTTGCAAAACGAAAGGACACCCATGCTCGCGTCAGTGCTCGACCCCACCTCGGGGCTCGCAATTGTCCTTCAAATCGCCGTTATTCTTGGCGCTCTTCTGCTCGGTACGCGGTACGGGGGCCTTGGGCTCGGTCTGATCTCTGGCATCGGCCTTATGCTCATGGTCTTCGTCTTCGGTCTGGAGCCGGGCGAACCACCGGTGGGCGTTATGCTCACCATCATCGCAGTCATCGGCTGTGCGGCGACCCTCCAACAATCGCGCGGATTGGAGGTGATGATGCAGCAAGCCGAGAAGCTCCTTCGCGCCCACCCCGAACGGATCACCCTGCTGGCTCCGGTGACCACATGGTTCCTCACCGTGCTGTGCGGTACCGGCCACGTGGTCTACACCATGTTCCCGATTATCGAAGACATCGCGGTGAAGAAGGGAATTCGCCCGGAGCGTCCCATGGCGGTTGCTTCTACTTCGGCGCAGATGGGTATTACTGCCTCGCCGGTGTCGGTTGCCACCGTGTCGCTCGCGTCGATTTTGGCGGAGAACGCCGGAGTGATCGATAAGGCGTATTCGATCCCGCAGATTCTTATGGTTGCCATTCCGGCTTCGCTTTCCGGTGTCATCCTGGCCGCGCTGTGGTCGCTGCGTCGCGGCAAGGACCTGGACAAGGACCCGGTGTTCCAGGAGCGTATGCAAGATCCGGCGTTTGCGGAGTCCATCAAGCAGTCCAGCCACTCGCTTTTGGGCGAGGTCTTTCCAAAGTCCGCCCGCAACGCGGTGTGGATCTTCCTCGGTGCGATCGCGTTCGTGGTTGTTCTCGGCGCGTTTGAGGGCCTGCGTCCCGCGTTCGACGACGGTGACGGTGGCATGAAGCCGCTGTCCATGAACCTCGCCATCCAGATGGTGATGCTCTTTGCCGGTGCGATCATCTTGCTGTTCTGCAAGGTGGATCACAAGAAGATCGCCTCGACTCCGGTATTTAAGGCGGGCATGACCGCGGTGTTCTCCGTGTTTGGCGTGGCCTGGATGGCGGATACGTTCTTCGCGGCGCACATCGACCAGCTCGAATCCAGCCTCGGTTCTGTTGTGGAAGCTGCCCCGTGGGCGTATGCCATCGTGTTGCTGATTGTGTCCAAGTTGGTGAACTCCCAGGCTGCGGCGCTGGTCGCTATTGCCCCGATCGGGCTTGCCTTGGGCATCGACCCGAAGGTCATTGTTGGCTTCTACGGCGCGGCGTATGGCTACTGGATCCTGCCCACCTACCCGTCCGACCTGGCTTGCATCGGCTTCGACCGCACCGGCACCACCCGAATTGGCAAGTTCGTGATCAACCACTCGTTCCTGATTCCGGGTGCGATCTCGGTGTTCACTTCGTGCGTGGTGGGCTCGATTCTGGCGCAGGTGCTGCTGTAAAGCTGGCACAACAACGGCGCGACTAAGATCGCCCGAATGACATCAATCGCAGTCACCATCGCGAACGAACTCAACATTCGGGAATCTCAGGTCGAGCAGGCGCTGAAACTGCTCGCCGAGGGCAACACCGTGCCGTTCATTTCCCGCTACCGCAAGGAAGCCACCGGTGGGCTCGACGACGGGCAGTTGCGCCACATTGAGGAGCGCAACATCTACCTCGTCGAGCTCGCTGAGCGCAAGACCGCGGTGCTCGAAAGTATTGAGGAGCAGGGCAAACTTACCGACGATCTCAAACGCGAGATTCTCGCAGCCGATACGAAGGCGCGTGTTGAGGACCTGTACTTGCCCTACAAGAAGCGTCGCAAGACTAAGGCGGATATCGCCCGCGAGGCAGGTCTTGAGGATTTGACGCAATTGCTTATCGACGACCCCACCGCCACCCCCGAGACCCTCGCCGAGAGGTACCTCTCCGAAGGATTCCCGGACACGAAGGCTGCACTCGACGGTGCTCGTTCGATTTTGGTGGACCGGTTCGCCACCGACGCCGACCTGGTCGGTGCGGTGCGTGACCGCGTGTACGAGCAGGGCACCATGCGCTCCTCGGTCGTTGAGGGCAAAGAACAGGAAGGTGCGAAGTTCGCGGACTACTTCGACTTCTCGGAGCCGTTCGACAAACTGCCCAGCCACCGCATTTTGGCGCTGCTTCGCGGGGAGAACGAGGGCGTGCTCACGCTCAACCTTGACCCGGGCGACGAGTCTGTTTTTGAGGGCATGATTGCGGATCGTTTCGATCTTCCGGTGAAAGACTCCGCCTGGCTGGCCAAGGCGGTGCAGTGGGGTTGGCGCACGAAACTGCAGGTGTCGGCCAACCTAGATACCCGCATGCGTCTGAAGGAAAAGGCCGAGGAGGGCGCGCTGCAGGTGTTCAAGACCAACCTGCGTGACGTGTTGCTCGCCGCCCCCGCAGGTCAGCGCGCAACGCTCGCGCTTGACCCGGGCTATCGCAACGGCGTGAAGTGCGCGGTTGTGGACGGCACCGGCAAGGTGCTGGCCACGACAATCGTCTACCCGCACCAGCCGCAGAACCGTTGGGACGCGTCGCGTGCCGAGTTAGCGTCGCTGGCTGCCCAGCACGGAGTCGAGCTCATCGCTATTGGCAACGGCACCGCTTCGCGCGAATCGGAGAAGCTCGCCGGCGAGGTAGCGGACCTCATCGCACAGGCTGGCGGCAAGCGCCCGACTCCGGTGGTTGTGTCCGAATCAGGCGCGTCGGTCTATTCGGCAAGCCCAATCGCAGCCGAAGAGTTCCCAGACATGGATGTCTCGCTGCGCTCCGCAGTGTCCATTGCGCGCCGCCTGCAGGACCCTTTGGCGGAACTGGTCAAGGTTGACCCGAAGTCGATCGGCGTAGGCCAGTACCAGCACGACGTGAATCAAACGGCGCTCGCACAGACGTTGGACGCTGTGGTGGAGGATGCGGTGAACTCAGTTGGCGTGGACGTCAATACCGCTTCGGCACCGCTGCTTGAGCGTGTCGCTGGTCTGTCCGGCACGGTGGCGAAGAACATCGTGGCGTACCGCGACGAGCACGGCAGTTTTGCTACCCGCAAGGAGTTGGGCAAGGTTCCGCGTCTGGGGCCGAAGGCTTTCGAGCAGGCCGCTGGCTTCCTGCGTATCCAGGGCGGGACGAACCCGCTCGATGGCTCAGCGGTACACCCGGAGGCTTACCCGGTGGTGGAGCGCGTCGCCCAGGCGACGGGTCTGAACACCGAGCAACTCATTGGCAACACGGCGGTACTCACCAAACTCAAGCCGGCGGATTTCGCTGACGACACCTTCGGTGTGCCTACCGTGACCGACATTCTCGCCGAGCTGGACAAGCCGGGGCGCGACCCGCGCCCTGAGTTTAAAACTGCGGAGTTCAAGGAAGGCGTCAACGAGGTCAAGGATCTCAAGCCCGGCATGATCCTCGAGGGAACCGTGACCAATGTTGCGGCTTTTGGCGCGTTCGTGGATGTGGGTGTGCACCAGGATGGTCTGGTTCACGTCTCCGCGATGAGCCACAAGTTTGTTTCCGACCCTCACGAGGTGGTGCGCTCCGGCGAAGTAGTCAAGGTCAAGGTGATGGATGTGGATGTCGCTCGCAACCGCATCGGGTTGAGCCTGCGGCTTGACGACGAGCCCGGCCAGCCCGGCCAGCCCAACAGCCAGAAACAGCGCAGTGGCCAGAACCGTGGCCAGAACCGTGGCGGTCAGAAGCAGCGCCAGGGGCGAAACCAGAACCGGGGCGGTGATCGTCGTCAAGCATCTGGCTCGATGGCGGACGCGCTCAAGCGTGCCGGATTTGGGAAGTGACCGGGCAGTATGTAGAATGCTGCAGGTTGTTGTAATCGACACGAACCGGCCGAGCGCCCTGATTAGGGAAGTGCCGCCAGGGTCCTCTGTCCGAAAACGAAAAGGATTGCTTTCATGAGCAACGGCATTATTGATCTGGTTGACGCAGGCCAGCTCCGTGACGATATCCCGGACTTCCGCCCGGGCGATACCCTCGACGTTCACGTTAAGGTTATCGAGGGTTCTGTGACCCGTACTCAGGTGTTCACTGGCTTCGTTGTGCGTCGCCAGGGCAGCGGTATCCGCGAGACCTTCACCGTCCGCAAGGTTTCCTTCGGCATCGGCGTTGAGCGTACCTTCCCGGTGCACTCCCCGAACCTGGAGAAGATTGAGGTCGTCCGCAAGGGTGACGTCCGTCGTGCGAAGCTGTACTACATGCGCGATCTGCGCGGTAAGGCTGCTCGTATTAAGGAGCGTCGCTAGTTTTAGCCGCACCACGTGCCCCGTCCGAGTTTCTCGGGCGGGGCACGTTGCGTTCTCAGGGTGTCGGGGTGCGGTGCTAACCTATCCGGCGTGACCAACGCGAATGTGCCCGCCAACGGGCAGCCCCAGACCCCTAAGCCGCACAACCCGTACGCTGCCGAGGATGCATCGTATGAGGTGAACGCTGCAGACCGCCCTGCAAACGGCGCTGCAAATGGCGCTGACAGCAGCGACGAGAAGCAGAACCTTCCCTGGTACGTCGAGATCCCGGTGGTAGTTGTGCTCACGTTGGTGATCATGTTCGTGCTGCAAACGTTTATCGGCCGGCTGTATGTCATTCCGTCGGCGTCGATGGAGCCAACGCTGCACGGCGAGGACGGTTCGGGCGACCGCATTTTTGTGGAGAAGGTCAGCTATTACTTCTCGGACCCTGAGCCGGGTGATGTCATCGTGTTCGCCGGTACGGATTCGTGGAACACGGGTTTTTCCTCCAACCGTTCTTCGAACCCTGCGATTCGTGGGTTGCAGGAGGTGGGTTCCTGGGTTGGTTTGGTGCCCAAGGATGAAAACACGTTGGTCAAGCGCATCATCGCTACCGGCGGACAGACTGTCTCGTGTCAGGCGGGCGACCCGGCGGTCATGGTTGATGGTAAGCCGATCGATCAGTCGTACATCTTGCAGCCGAACTTCTACCCGGTGGATGAGGAGACCGGATCGGATGCGTGTGGTGGTCCGTACTTCGGCCCGGTGACGGTGCCGGAAGGCCACTACTTCATGATGGGCGATAACCGCACCAACTCGCTGGACTCTCGCTACCACTTGGGGGATCAGTTCCAGGGAACTATTCCGGAGGAGAATATCCGCGGCAAGGTGCAGGCGGTTGTCTTCCCGCTGAACCGCCTTCAGGGTGTGTCGGACCCGGACATTCAGCAGTAGGGTAGTGCGCCGTCTTAAGCAGTTACGCACCTACGAGGTCGCGTTGGACAAGGCCGGGCTGGGGCCGGTGGCGGGGGTCGATGAGGCTGGTCGGGGCGCGTGCTTCGGCCCTGTGACCATCGCTGCGTGCGTCTTGCCCATCAAGCCGATTGCTGCGCTTGAGGGGTTGACGGATTCGAAGAAACTCTCGGCGAAAAAGCGCGAGTTGCTTTTCGACGAAATCCGCAACGCCGCCGTCTCCTACCACGTCATTCATATCCCTGCGGCAGAGATTGATCGGCGCGGGATCCAACACGCCAACCTTGATGGGGCCCGGCGCGCCGTCGCAGGCTTGGATGTCGATCCGGGTTACGTGCTCGTGGACGCGTTTCGTGTGCCGGGGCTTCGCGCACCGCAACTGCCAGTTGTCGGCGGTGACTACACCGCGCGTTGTATCGCTGCGGCGAGTGTGCTGGCAAAGGTGAGCCGCGACAGGCTCGTTGTGGAGATGGCTCGGGACTATCCGCAGTACGGGTTGGAGGGCCACAAGGGCTATTCAACAAAGGTGCATATGGACGCGGTGCGCCGCCACGGGGCGAGCCCGGAACATCGTTATAGTTATGCGAACGTCAGGGACGCTGACAGGTTTCACACTGAGCTAAGGGGTCATGTATGAGCGCCGAGGATCTTGACAACTACGAGGCAGAAGTTGAGCTGTCCCTGTACCGCGAGTACCGCGACGTGGCGAGCCAGTTCTCCTACGTTGTGGAGACGGACCGCCGCTTCTACCTGGCTAATGCGGTGAAGCTGATTCCGCACACGGAGGGTGGCGACGTCTACTACGAGGTCCTCATGTCGGATGCGTGGGTGTGGGACATGTACCGTGCGGTGCGCTTTGTGCGTTACGTGCGTGTGATCACCTACAAGGACGTCAACATCGAAGAGTTGGATAAACCTGAACTGACATTCCCGGAGTAGGGAACCGGGGCGTGCATTTGCCCGTCTAATAGGCACCAGATGTTTTGGTCCTAAAAGACAATAAGGGGGAATGTATGCACGCCAGGTATGCGGCCCAACAGGAGTTGGGCGTATTGGGGGAACGTGCCGCGGCTCGCTGGTACGCGGAGCAAGGGTATACCGTCCTTGGTCAGCGAGAACGCGTTGCTGCGGGGGAGATTGACGCAGTCGTTGAAGACGAAGACGGCACGATTGTGTTCGTCGAGGTGAAGTCGCGCAGGGGTGGCGCGTTCGGTGCCGCGGAGGCGGTCACTGCGAAGAAGTTGCGCACGATGCGTCGTTGCGCTGCGCAGTGGATGCGAGAGCATCCTGCGTTGGGGGTTCGCGCTATCCGTTTCGACGTCGTGGAGTGCGTCACCGATGGCGATGATTTCGTCCTTCGTCGTTACTTGGGGGTGGAAGATGCCGCTTGCTAGCACGATCAGCGCAACAGTTGAGGGCATCACGGCTCGGCTTGTCACTGTGGAGGCCAACGTCGGCCCGGGTCTTCCGGGGATCCACATGGTGGGGTTGGGCGATGCTGCGGTGAAAGAGTCGCGCGACCGGATTCGCACTGCGATCTCCAACTCGCAGCTTCCTTGGCCACGTACGAAGATCATGGTGTCGTTGTCGCCGGCGCATTTGCCGAAGACGGGCTCGCACTTCGACTTACCGATTGCAGCTGCCGTCTTGGGCAGTTTGGATCCGCGGGTGCAGCGCAGACTAGAGAGCACAATGCTGCTCGGAGAGCTGGCGTTGGATGGTTCGTTGCGCCGAGTGGACGGCGTGTTGCCGATGCTGATTGCAATGCTTCACGACGACTCCACCACCGGACCCGACATCGTCGTCGTTCCACGAGAGAACGCCGCAGAAGCCTCACTGCTCGGCATGAAGAACATCCTTGTGGCAGATTCGCTGGCGCAGGTGTGGCAGTGGCTCATCGGGGAGACAACGCTGGATACCGTCGGCGAGCCGGAGGTCCAACACGCTGCAGCGGTCGCGGACTTCAGTGACATCGCCGGAATGACTGTGGAGCGCGAGGCCCTCGAGGTCGCCGCAGCCGGTGGGCACCACGTGATGATGATCGGCCCGCCTGGCTCCGGCAAGTCGATGCTGGCAGAGCGGCTGCCTTCTATCTTGCCGCCGCTGAACATCGAGGAGATGGTGGAAGTCACGGCGCTGCACTCGGCTGCGGGAATTTCCAGTGGCGGCATTGTGTCCAACCGGCCGTTTATCGCCCCACATCCGTCGTTGACCAGGGCGGCGCTCATCGGCGGCGGTTCAGGAGTGCCTCGCCCCGGGGTGGTCAGCCAGGCCCACCATGGGGTGCTGTTCCTCGACGAAGCCTCGGAGATTTCTGCGCACGTTCTCGACGCGCTTCGGATCCCGCTAGAAAAGCGTGAGGTGCGCCTGACGCGCTCGCGCCGGGAAGTTGTCTACCCGGCTGATACGCAAATCGTTCTGGCTGCGAACCCGTGTGCGTGCCAGCGGGTCAACGGCAATTGCACGTGTCGGGTGGCTGAGCGGGCCCGGCACTTATCCAACGTTTCCGGCCCGTTGCTCGACCGGCTGGATGTGTTCATCCAGACCTCAGCGGATTCCACGGTGGTTACCCCGGGTGACGCGGAGTCGTCGGCAGTCATCGCCGAGCGTGTCATGCAGGCGCGCGAGCGTGCCCAAGAGCGCTGGTCGCAGGCTGGTATCGACGAGTCCGTCAACGCTCGCGTTGCCCCAACTTTGATCCGCAAGCAATTTCCCGCGGACGAAGCAGCGATGGCCTACCTGTCCTCGCTGCTGCGCACCGGAAGTATCACGCAGCGTGGCGTGGATCGGAGCCTGAAGGTGGCGTGGACGCTTGCGGATCTGGAAGGCGTGGCGCAACCGGATATCGACCATGTGGCTCGCGCGGTCGATATGCGCACCGCACCAGAGGAGGTGGCGGCATGAGGAATGTAAGTTCGCCAGAATCCTGGGCGTATCTCAGCCGTGTTGTCGAGGGACCCTCGATCCACATTCAGGAGTTCATTACCAACGGGCGAAGCGCGGACGAGATTGCCCACGGTGTGCGCACGCGTGCAAGCTGGATCGGGGCCCTAGGACCGCAGACGCAAAACCGCTATACCTGGGACCACCCTGCGCAGGATCTCGCTCGTGCCCAGGCCGCTGGGTATACGTTGCTGACTCCAGACTCGCCAGGCTGGCCTGGAGAGAACATCAAGCCCACGTTCCACTGTGAGTATCCGGACGATGATCGAAAGCTTTCCCTGAACGAAGAAGCGGTTGCACCACACGCGCTGTGGGTAAAAGGTGAAGCAGACCTTGCGAAGCTACTTGCACAGTCGGTCGGCGTTGTCGGTACACGAACAGCAACGCAGTATGGACGTCACGCTACCGATGACCTTGTGCGGGGTTTGGCAAAACACCAGTACACGATCGTCTCCGGTGGTGCACTGGGCATCGACACGATCGCACACCAGGCGGCCCTCGACTGCGGCGCACCCACCATCGTGGTCGCTGCCTGCGGGCCGGGGTACGTCTACCCGCTGAGCAACGAGCCACTCTTCGATCGGGTTGTGCGCGCCGGGGGAGCCATTGTCACCGAGTACCCACCCGGCACGACCCCGGACCGGCACAGGTTCCTCACCCGTAACCGTCTCGTAGCAGGGCTGACCCAGGGCACCCTGCTGGTGGAAGCGGCGTTTCGCTCAGGTGCGTTAAACACGCTGAAGTGGGCCAATGCAATGAATAAACAAACGATGGCAGTGCCGGGCCCCATAACTGCAACGGAGTCGCTCGGCACGAACCTCGCCATTCAGAACAAGCAGGCGGCGATGGTGCTCAACGCCGACCAGATTCACGAGCACATCGTGCATACGGGGGATTTCGATGCGGGCGAGCAGATGGAAATGAAGTACCCGCCGACATTGACGCAGCAACTCAGCCACAACGAACTGCGCATTTACGACGCACTGCCACGAGCAGGCGAAGGATCGCGAACGGCTGAAGAGATCGCGGCAGACGCTGGCCTTTCCATCGGACTGACGGTGCACATTCTGATGGACCTGGCCAAGCGGGGAGTGGTGCAGCGCGAGCGGAAGGAATGGTCCCGCACCGAGTGAATAACCAAGTGAATATTGGTTAGCGAGTAAACTCCTGCGACATGAGTGAAAGCGTAGGGCAAGTGCAAGCGGGCGTCGGCGATTTCGCCGACTACGCCTCGCTTGTGCTCGGGCGCTCCCCAAACACAGTGAAGGGGTATGTCTCCGACCTGGCGACACTCGCCGGGTACGCAGACACCTTCGACGCGTTCACCCTGGAGGCGCTTCGCACCTGGCTGGCCGACGCACTGACCGCCGGGCGCAGCCGAGCCACCCTTGCGCGCCGTACCGCAGCCGCGCGCGCATTCTCTACCTGGGCGTACCGCCAGGGCTACATCGACCACGACGCAGCAGCCCGCCTCAAAACACCAAAAGTGAATCGCGCGCTGCCCAACGTCGTACGCGGGGAGCGTGCCACAGAACTCGTCGAGGCGGATACCGCCGACGACGCCCACCCCGCCGAACACCTCCGTGACCGAGCCATGCTCGAGCTGCTCTACGCCACCGGCATGCGTGTTGGCGAACTCACCGGTCTCAACCTCTCCGACATTGACCTGGCGCGCGGGCTTGCCCGCGTGACCGGCAAAGGCAACAAACAACGCGTCGTCCCGTTCGGGCGCGAAGCAACACTGGCGCTCAACGAGTGGCTCGAGTTCGGGCGCTCCGAACTGGCCAATGGCAAAGCAGAGGATGCGGTATTCGTCGGATCCCGTGGCGGGCGCATCGACCAACGCCAAGTGCGCCGCGTTGTCGAGCGCGCCGGGCAACGTGCCGGTGTCAGCGACATCAGTCCGCACACCCTTCGCCACACGGCCGCGACGCACATGCTCGAAGGCGGAGCGGATCTGCGTGTTGTGCAGGAAATGCTTGGGCACTCAAGCCTGCAAACCACGCAAATCTACACGCACGTCTCGGCGCAGCGGCTCAAAAACGTCTACGACCAGGCGCATCCACGGGCTTAAGTCGTATTCTCGGTGGCTCCAGCAGCGTGAGCGGATCGATGTACTTGTCAGGTCCTGTAAGCGCACCCCAGTGCAGTCCGTCGTGTTCGCCAGCAAAGTGGCTTGTGGCGCGCGCAAGTCTGCCAATGATGTGGCCTTCCGTAACGTTGTCGCCAGCCTTGAGGTCTGAGCGCACTGGCTGGTAGGTCGTGCGAATGCCCCCTGGGTGGTCAATCGAGATCACAGGAGTGCCCGCGACGGTGCCGACGAACGCCACAATCCCGTCGCCCGCGGCGAGCACAGGCGCGTTGAGCTTCAAAGGCAGATCCACGCCACGGTGGCCGGGCTTCCAATTTTCCTCCGGGATTGACGCAGGACGGGATACCGCGCGGGGATACGGTGTGCCTGCCGCGGGATCGACCCAGGCAAGGGCGGTGGCGGGGGAGCACCACAGTAGGGCTCCGAGCAGGATGGTGGCTGTGGTGGTGCGTGGCGTCGTCGATAGGCAATGCATGCTCTCAAAGGACCATTGCGGCGCGGAAAAGAACAGGGTCTTCGCAAAATCTGTGGATAACGGGAGTGGTTAGTGTGACTCTAGGGGAAGTTATCCACAACGTCGCAGATGAGTTTAGGTTTTTAGGGCTCATGCGGGTAAGGTTGCCGGGGCAGTTTGTGCAGCACCGTAGAGCGCTGCATAAATTGACTACGCGCGCCGAACAATGGCTGCTCAGTAACGGTCCCTCTCACAGGGGTGCGGGGCAGGCACGGTGCCAGGGTGAGGGATAAAAACCCGCACGTGAGACTTATAAGTAACCGAACTACTTTCTCCGAAGGAGACATTCCCATGGCAGTTGTAACCATGCGTGAACTCCTCGACGCAGGTGTCCACTTTGGTCACCAGACGCGTCGCTGGAACCCGAAGATGCGTCGCTTCATCTTCACGGAGCGCAACGGCATCTACATCATCGACCTGCAGCAGACGCTGACCTACATCGATGAGGCATACGAGTTTGTCAAGGAAACCGTCGCACACGGCGGCACCATCCTGTTCGTCGGCACCAAGAAGCAGGCACAGGAGCCGATCCAGGAAGAGGCGCAGCGCGTCGGCATGCCGTACGTCACGCACCGCTGGCTGGGTGGCATGCTCACCAACTTCCAGACCGTATCCAAGCGTATCGGTCGCATGAAGGAACTTCAGGCGATGGACGCAGCCGAGGACGGCTACGCAGGTCGCGGCAAGAAGGAAATCCTCATGCTGACCCGCGAACGCGTGAAGCTCGAGCGTGTCCTGGGTGGCATCTCTGAGATGACCAAGGCTCCATCCGCTCTCTGGATCGTGGACACCAACAAGGAGCACATCGCCGTCAACGAGGCGCAGAAGCTTCGCATCCCGGTCGTCGCTGTTCTGGACACGAACTGCGACCCGGATGTTGTCGATTTCCCGATCCCGGGCAACGACGACGCCATCGGCGCTGTCAAGCTGCTCACCCACGTCGTGGGCGAGGCTGTCATCGCTGGTAAGCAGCAGCGCGAAGAGCGTCAGCTCGCAGCTGCACGTGACGCTGCAGGCGACACCGACGCGAAGCGTCAGGCTGAGGCAGCCGAGGCTGCTGCACAGGCCGCTGCTTCCGACGAGGTTTCCGCAGCCGATGCTGCTAAGGCCGCTGTTGCTGCAGAGACCGCTGCTCCGCAGGAAGTTGCAGAGGTCGAGCAGCCGGCAGCCGTCCGCGCTGCTGAGCAGGCTGAGGGCAAGGACGCCTAAGTCTCAAGGACACTGCAAGTCCGCAACCCAGGCGTAAGCCGCCTGGCTTCGGCCAGGATTCACGCACACCCCGCGTTCCGCTCACGTCCGCCGATTACCGGCCGGGACGCGGCGGACCGGGGTGTTCGTATTTTCCACACGTGGCAAGTCATGCCGCCGGCCAGATCGTCGGCTACGCTTGAAACGGTTGAATACCTTTACGTAAAACTTTCACGAGGAGGATCGCCCAATATGGCGAACTACACTGCTGCTGACGTCAAGAAGCTCCGCGAGATCACCGGCTCCGGCATGCTCGACTGCAAGAAGGCACTCGAGGAAACCGACGGCGACTTCGACAAGGCCGTTGAGAACCTCCGCATCAAGGGTGCGAAGGACGTGGGCAAGCGCGCTGAGCGCAACGCCCTCGAGGGCCTCGTTGCTGTTTCCGGCAACACCATCGTGGAGATCAACTCCGAGACCGACTTCGTGGCGAAGAACCAGGAGTTCAAGGACATCGCCAGCCAGATCGCTGAGGCTGCTGCTGCAGTGAAGGCGAACTCCCAGGAGGAGCTGGCAAAGGCCGACGTCAACGGTGAGACCGCACACGAGGTGCTGGAGCGCCTCTCCGCAAAGATCGGCGAGAAGCTCGAGCTGCGTCGCGCTGCCACCATCGAAGGCGACAACATTGCCAAGTACCTGCACCAGAAGGCTGCTGACCTTCCGCCGGCAGTTGGCGTACTCGTTGCCTACAACGGTGACAACGCTGAGGCTGCACACCAGGTGGCTCTGCAGATCGCTGCTATGAAGGCTCGTTACCTCAACAAGGAGGCTGTCCCGGCCGACGTTGTTGAGAAGGAGCGTGCGGTTCAGGAAGAGATCACCCGCAACGAGGGCAAGCCGGAAGCTGCCATCGAGAAGATTGTCGAGGGCCGCATGGGTGGCTTCTTCAAGGACGTTGTCCTGCTCGACCAGCCGTCGCTGGCTGACTCCAAGAAGACCGTGAAGCAGTTCGCTGACGAGAACGGCATCGAGATCACCGACTTCGTCCGCTTCGAGGTCGGCCAGGCATAAGCCAGGCGAGAGGTTTCATAGCCTCACACGCGGTGCAACCCCGTACTGTCTGTCCCGATTAGGGGGACGGGTGGTGCGGGGTTGTCGTCGTTAAGCAAGCAGTTCTGAACTCAACGCGTTGCGTGGCTAAGATCGGTTCCGAACATTTTGCAATTGGCTGATCCGCGCAAAGGAGCGTTTTCGGTGACTGACCTCAACCCCAACCGCACAGGTTTCAAGCGAGTCATGCTGAAGCTGGGGGGTGAGATGTTCGGCGGCGGCAAGGTTGGCATCGACCCCGACGTAGTCGAGTCCGTCGCCCGCCAGATCGCAGATGTCGCGCGCTCCGGCACCGAGGTCGCTGTCGTGATCGGTGGCGGCAACTTCTTCCGCGGCGCTCAGCTGCAGCAGCGCGGCATGGACCGTGCGCGCTCGGACTACATGGGCATGCTCGGCACTGTCATGAACTGCCTTGCGCTGCAGGACTTCTTGCAGCAGATGGGCATCGATTGCCGCGTCCAAACTTCGATTAACATGGCGCAGATTGCAGAGCCGTACCTGCCACTGCGTGCAGCACGCCACCTGGAGAAGGGCCGCGTGGTCATCTTCGGTGCGGGTATGGGTATGCCGTACTTCTCCACGGACACCACGGCTGCGCAGCGTGCGCTGGAGATCGGCTGCGAGGTGCTGCTCATGGCTAAGGGTGTGGACGGTGTCTACGACTCCGACCCGCGCGAGAACCCCGATGCGAAGCTCTACTCAGAGATTTCCCCTCGCGAGGTCATTGAACTTGGCCTCAAGGTTGCGGATGCCACCGCATTTAGTCTCTGTATGGACAACAACATGCCGATCCTGGTGTTTAACCTGCTCAAGGAAGGAAACATCGCCCGCGCGGTTGGTGGCGAGCAGGTAGGTACGCTAGTCGCCTAACAGCGTCTCAATATGCTGCGCCACCGTGAGCAGTTCCGGCCCGGTGAGCGTAAGGCTGCCAAGGTGCACCCCGCCGAGTGCAATCGCAGGGGTGCCGAGCATGTTGTACAGCGAGCACCACGGTGACCATTCGGTTTGCGCGTGGAAGCTCGCTTCTGGCGTGAGAGAGGGGAAATAGCCGATCCGGGGTGGTGCGAATGCGAGCGTGGGGGAGAGCACTACATCGACGTCCCATTGGGAGGCGATGAGGTGAGGCAAATCCCGGCGGTGTTGCTCGGCGGCGTCAAGGTCGCTGTTGGTCAGCTTGTGGGATTGCTCGACGAGCCAGCCGATGTATTCGCTGTCGAGCGGATCCGTCAGGTTGAAACTCGCGGTGATTGTGGTCGTGAAGTGGGCGTAGGTTTCCAGCGATTCGCGATACGGCTTGAGCTGCACCACTTCAAAGTCGAGAGCACTCGCAAGCTTTTCGACGAGCGCACCTCGCCGATCCTCCACATCCGGCCGCGCGAAGATACCGTCGGTAAGCACACCGATTCGGAGCCGCTTGCCTTTGATGCGGCGGTGCCAACCCCACAACGTGAATTGATCCGCGACGTCTTGGGTGAGAAACCCATGCGCGGCGATACCTTTGCTTGCGGGTTTGAAGCCGACGATCTCGCACGCTGCAGCTGGCACGCGTATGGATCCGCCGGCATCGGTGCCGTGTGCGGCGCGAACGGTGCCGTCGGCCACCACAACTGCGGCGCCAGTAGAAGATCCACCTGGGGTACAGCCGGGGTAGGCCGGCGACTCGAGCACGGGAACGTCAGGGCGCTCTGCGTAGCAGGTCGCGCCCAGCTCCGAGGTCAGCGTCTTGCCGTGGATGGCGACGCCCTGCGCCAAAAGATTGGAGATAAACGGATCGGTTGCTGTTGCGGTGTAGGCGCGTGCAGGGCTGCCGTGGGTAGTGGTCATGCCAGCAACGTCGGTGCCGTCTTTGACCGGAATCTGCCAACCAGCCAGACGTCCGACGTTTGGGCGCGGCCGCGTGTGTGTGCTTGGGGGCAACGTGAACGCGGGATGCAGCATGGCGCCAGTGTAGGTGCCAGTCGCGCTGGTAGGTTAGTAGGGACGCCGAATAGAGAAAAGGTAGGGTTTTCCCCATGATTGATGACGTATTGCTGGATGCCGAAGAGCGCATGACCGCCTCTGTTGAGCACGCTCGTGACGAGTTGGCCACGATTCGTACCGGACGTGCGAACCCGGCGATGTTCAACGGTGTGATGGCTGACTTCTACGGTGCACCGACGCCGATTAACCAGATGGCGACGATTTCCGTGCCGGAGCCGCGCATGCTGCTGATCAAGCCGTACGACATGTCCACCATGGGTGAGATCGAGAACGCAATCCGTAACTCTGATCTCGGTGTGAACCCGACGGATGACGGCCAGGTCATCCGTGTGTCTATCCCGCAGCTCACCGAGGAACGCCGCCGTGACCTGGTCAAGCAGGCGAAGCAGAAGGGCGAGGACGGCAAGATTGCCATCCGTAATATCCGTCGCCAGGGCATGGAAGCGCTGAAGAAGATTCAGAAAGACGGCGACGCTGGTGAGGATGAGGTCGTAACCGCCGAGAAGGCGCTGGACAAGACCACCCAGTCCTACGTTGCTCAGGTCGATGAGATCGTTCAGCGTAAGGAAGCCGAACTGCTGGAGGTCTAGCGTGCCTGCTGCTGATCAGGAGGAGCGCGCCACGCCGAGCCGCTGGCCGGTGCATGCGCCGAAGCCGAAGAACAACCCGGGGCGTGATCTGCCGACCGCCATTACGACCGGTGTTGTGCTCGGCGCGATTGTCATTGCCGCCGTATGGGTCGGGCCCAAAGCCTGGTACCCCCTCGTTGCTATCGCTGTAGCGGGAGCGATGTGGGAGGTGATGACCCGGCTGCGGGAAGCTGGCTACCAACAGCCGCGCACACTGCTGATCATCATGGCCCAGATCATGCTGTGGTCCTCCGTGCCATATGGCACGACAGGACTCGTGGCGGGCTTTGCCTTCACCGTTTTGGTCGTCATGTTCTGGGGGATGTTCCACCAAGGTAGAAATAAACGACCAGAGAACTACCTGCGCGACACGGCAGTGAGCCTGTTCGTGCTTGCGTGGATTCCACTGTTCGGCACGTTCGCCGCAATGATTTCCTTGATTAGCCAAGGTGGGGTGGATGGTTCCGCCTACATTGTGGCGTTCATGCTGTGCGTTGTTGCCAGCGATGTGGGTGGTTTTGCTGCAGGCGTGATGTTTGGCTCGCACCCGATGGCGCCGGCAATTAGCCCGAACAAGTCCTGGGAAGGCTTCGCTGGGTCGATCGTTGCCGGAAGTATTACCGGCATCTTGGTGGTCACGCTGCTCATTCACGGCCCGTGGTGGATGGGCGTAGTGCTCGGCATCGCTTTAGTGATTTGCGCGACGATGGGAGATTTGGTGGAAAGCCAGTTCAAGCGTGAACTGGGCATCAAAGACATGTCCAACCTGCTGCCAGGGCATGGTGGCATCATGGATCGACTTGACGGGATGCTTCCCGCAGCAGCGGCGACCTACATCTTGCTCACGACCATCACGCTTATGAGCGCCTAAGCACAGACCTAGTAATTCGAAAACATTCGTGCGACATGCAAAGATGGGGCGCACTATGAGTGATTTTCCCGAGATCAAACTGCTCGCCCCAAAGCGTGGCATGCCGCCAAAGCACTTCGCTGATCTGTCGGCACAGGAGCGAATCGACGCGTTGAAGGAACTCGGGCTGCCGAAGTTCCGTGCTGATCAGATCGCGCGTCACTATTACGGCAAGTTTGAGGCAGATCCGCTGACGATGACGGATCTGCCCGAGAACCAGCGTCAGCTTGTCAAGGACGCACTTTTTCCCACGTTGTTGACTCCCGTGCGCACCGTGGAGACCGACAACGGTGATACCACGAAGACGCTGTGGCGTCTGCACGATGGCATCTTGCTGGAGTCGGTGCTGATGCGTTACCCAGGTCGCGCGACGTTGTGCATCTCCTCGCAGGCTGGCTGCGGCATGGCATGCCCGTTCTGTGCGACCGGTCAGGGTGGCCTGGACCGTAACCTGTCCACCGCGGAGATCGTGGACCAGGTGCGCGCTGCAGCCGCGATGATGGAGGCGGAAGGCTCCCGCCTATCCAACATTGTGTTTATGGGGATGGGGGAGCCGCTGGCTAACTACAAGCGTGTGGTCTCTGCTGTTCGCCAGATTACGCAGCCGTCGCCTGCTGGCTTTGGCATCTCTCAGCGCAACGTGACGGTATCCACTGTCGGACTTGCACCGCAGATTCGTATGCTCGCGGATGAAGGGCTGTCCTGCACACTCGCAGTGAGTCTGCACACACCGGACGATGAATTGCGCGACGAGTTGGTCCCGGTCAACAACCGCTTCGAGGTAGCCGAAGTGCTTGATGCGGCCCGCTACTACGCGGACCAGACGGGGCGCCGTGTCTCCATTGAGTACGCCTTGATTCGCGACATGAACGATCAGAACTTCCGCGCTGACATGTTGGGCAAGAAGCTTCACAGCGCGTTGGGTTCGCTGGTGCACGTCAATCTCATTCCGCTCAACCCGACACCGGGATCGAAGTGGGATGCGTCGCCGAAGGATCGGCAGGACGAGTTCGTCCGCCGTGTGATCGCCCAAGGCGTGCCTTGCACGGTGCGCGACACCAAGGGCCAGGAGATCGCGGCTGCCTGCGGGCAGTTGGCAGCCGACGAAAAAACTGGCTAGTCCGCTCAGACAGACGGCATGAAAATACCGCCGCACCTTCGTTGGAAGGTGCGGCGGTATTTCGTCGAAAAGAATTTAGAGGGCGTGCTTGCCGGTCTTGGACTCGACCTCGATGACCTCTACGTTCTCGCGTGCCTGCGCCGGTGCAGTGTTGCGCAGGTGTGCAACACGGCTCGGCTCGATGTTGAGGGCGCGCAGCTGGCTATCGGTCAGCGACTCGTAGACGTCGCCGGAGAGGGTGGCCTGGTCGTAGGTCCAGTCACGCTCCACGTAGCCGACCGGCTTGTTGTGCGACGTCACGGTGCGCACCTGGTTGAGCTTCGGCTTGGTAGCCAGAAGGATCAGTGCGAGAGCAATGAGGACGGCCAGTGCGATGAGCCAAATGGTCTCAACGTGGCCCTGGTGGTTGCCAAAGTTGTAGGCGACGAGGAACGCGACGGAAATCCAACCTGCCAGCTGGATGGCGCGGTCGCTCAGCGCACTCCAACCAAATTTGGCGGACGGGACGTCAGCCTCGGATACACCGTTGTACACCTGGGGTGCGCTTTCCTTTGCGTGGGCCACTGCAACGCTCCTTGTTAACACGGGATCGATCGCAAACACGATCACCTGGAAATGATGAAACTATCGCTGCCCATCATCGCACACAGAGCGCGAAAAAGGTGACAATAGCCCCCAATGTGTTCAAACTTTCGCACCACCTCGGGGGTTTAATCCAGTTCAAGTGCCGAAATGAATCAAAACGTGTCACAATGGTTGCGTGCGAAACGTTGTAATTTTAGGTTCGACCGGTTCCATTGGCTCACAGGCTGTGGAGGTGATCCGCGAAAACCGCGACAAGTTCAACATTGTCGGGATTGCCATTGGTGGCGCCAATCCTAAGGCTGCTATTGAGCAGGCGCAGGAGTTTGGCCTGAGCGCCGACCAGATTGCCGTGCGCAATATTGAGGGTGCGAAGGAAGTCTCCCGTGCGCTTGGCGGTTACGTGATCACTGGCGAGAACTCCGCTGCTGCGCTCGTTGAATCGCAGGAAGCTGACGTGGTGCTCAACGCACTCGTTGGTGCCTCGGGCCTGCCGGCAACCATGGCTGCGCTGCGCTCGGATGCGACACTTGCGTTGGCTAACAAAGAATCGCTTGTAGCGGGTGGCCGTATCGTGCTCGACGCTGCAAAGCCGGGTCAGATTGTTCCGGTTGATTCGGAGCACTCGGCAATGGCGCAGTGCATGCGCGGCACTCGCCGTAGCGAAATCGCTCGCCTTGTTCTTACCGCATCGGGTGGTCCGTTCCGTGGCTGGGAGCGCGAGGGTCTCATGGAGGTGACCACGGAAGAAGCCGTGGTACACCCGACCTGGTCGATGGGAACGATGAACACCATTAACTCTTCGACTCTGGTGAACAAGGGCCTTGAGCTGATTGAGGCGGCCATGTTGTTCGACATGGATCCGGACAAGATCGACGTCACGATTCACCCGCAGTCCGTGATTCACTCGTTGGTCACGTTTACGGACGGTGCAACGCTTGCGCAGGCTTCGCCGCCGTCGATGAAGCTGCCTATCGCGCACGCGCTGGATTGGCCGAACCGTGTGCCGGATGTGCAGGAGCCGTTGGATTTCTCGCAGGCATTCTCGTGGGAGTTTGAGCCGCTGGACAACGAGGTGTTCCCTGCTGTGTGTCTGGCCCGTGAGGTGGCCAAGAAGGGTGATCCGTACCCGGCTATTTACAACGCTGCTAACGAAGCAGCGGTAGAGGCGTTCTTCGCGGGTCGCATTAAGTTCCCGGAGATCGTGGACATTATCGGGGAGGTCCTGGACGAGGCCGACGAGTTCGCCGCAGTCCCGAGCGATGTGTTTGATGTGATGCGGGTTGAATCCCGTACGCGTGAGCGAGTCGCCGCGGCGATTGCGCGCATTGAGCGTTAGACCCTTGAGGTGCGGGCGGTGTGCCCGCACCTCTTCGCTGTGTGTGCTGTGGGGTGACGCGCGATGAGTGTGTTGGGGATTGTGCTTTTCGCGCTTGCAATCACTGCTTCGATTGCGCTGCACGAAGCAGGCCACATGTTCACTGCGCGTGCGTTTGGCATGCGAGTGCGCCGGTTTTTCGTCGGTTTCGGGCCAACGTTGTGGTCGGTGAAACGGGGCGGCACAGAGTATGGGGTTGCTGCGCTGCCGTTCGGTGGGTTCTGTGACATTGCCGGGATGACGGCGATGGATCCGGTCACCGAGGAGGAAGCGCCACACGCGATGGTGAAAAAGTCTGCGTCGCAGCGTATTGCGGTGCTCTCCGGCGGGATCGTGATGAACATCTTGATCGGCGTCGTGATCATTTTTGGGGTTGCTGTCTCATCAGGTATCCGGAACCCGTACGCGGATTTCACCCCGAAGGTGGGCCAGGTCGTCTGTGTTGCCGACCAGGTGGATGAGAAAACTCTGGCGGAGTGCAGCGGACCTGGTCCTGCGGGCCAAGCGGGTGTGCGCGTCGGCGACACTTTGGTGGCGGTCGACGACGAACCAATCGAGACATTCGCGGACCTGCGTACTTATGTTGCGCAGCGTCCTGGGGAGACGGTCGCGCTTGAGGTGGAGCGCGGTGGGTCGTCGCAAAGCATTGATGTCCCCGTGGCGCGGGTCGAGCGCATCGATCCTTCGACGGGCGAGCGTATCGACGTCGGCGCGGTGGGCATCGCCGCAGCTCCGGTCAAGGATGCGGTGAAGCAATTCGGGCCTGTCGAGGCGGTGCCGGCGACGGCCAAGTTCACCGGTCAGATGCTTCGTGCGTCCGTTGACGGGTTGATGGCATTTCCGGGCAAGATCCCGGGGGTTGTCGCGTCGATCTTTGGCGGGGAGCGCGACATTGAGGGCCCGATCAGTGTGATTGGGGCCTCGCGCACCGGCGGTGAGCTGGTGGAACGCGACCAGTGGCCGGCGTTTTGGATGATGCTGGCCAGCCTGAACTTCTTTCTGGCGTTGTTTAATCTCGTGCCGCTTCCACCGCTTGATGGTGGGCATATTGCGGTGGTGATTTACGAGAAGATTCGCAATGCTTTGCGACGACTCCGTGGCCTGCCACCAGCCGGCCCGGCAAACTACGAGAAGCTGATGCCACTGACCTATTTCATGGCGGCGCTGCTGCTTGTTGTCGGTGTGTTGGTGATGGCGGCAGACGTGGTCAACCCCGTCAATCTTTTTGGGTGACGGTGCTAGAGTTATCCACCATGAGTACCCCCATCGGATTAGGCATCCCTGAAGGTCCGGCACCCACCCTGGCCCCACGTCGTAAGACCCGCCAACTGATGGTTGGAGGTGTCGGTGTTGGCTCCGATCACCCGATCACGGTGCAGTCGATGACCACGACGAAGACGCACGACATCAACGCCACCTTGCAGCAGATCGCGCAGTTGACCACGGCTGGCTGCGACATTGTGCGTGTCGCATGCCCGAAGACGGTCGATGCGGAAGCGTTGCCAGCAATTGCTGCAAAGTCGCCGATCCCGGTGATCGCCGATATTCACTTCCAGCCGAAGTACATCTTCGCTGCAATCGACGCCGGTTGCGCAGCTGTGCGTGTGAACCCGGGCAACATCAAGGAGTTCGACGGCCGCGTCAAGGAGGTTGCAAAGGCAGCCGGTGACGCAGGCATCCCGATCCGTATCGGCGTCAACGGTGGCTCGCTGGATAAGCGCCTGCTGGAGAAGTACGGCAAGGCCACGCCAGAAGCGCTGGTGGAGTCCGCGATCTACGAGGCTGGCTTGTTCGAAGAGTACGGCTACGGCGATATTGCGATTTCCGTAAAGCACTCGGACCCGGTGCTGATGGTCGAGGCGTACCGCCAGTTGGCAGAGAAGACGGATTACCCGTTGCACCTCGGTGTGACGGAAGCTGGTCCGAAGTTCATGGGCACGATTAAGTCGTCCGTCGCCTTCGGTGCCCTGTTGTCGCAGGGTATCGGCGACACGATTCGTGTGTCTCTTTCCGCTGACCCGGTGGAAGAGATCAAGGTCGGTGACCAGATTCTGCAGTCGATGAACTTGCGTCCGCGCAAGTTAGAGATCGTTTCCTGCCCGTCCTGTGGTCGCGCCCAGGTGGACGTGTACAAGTTGGCCGAAGAGGTCACCGCTGGCCTGGATGGTATGGAGTTCCCGCTGCGTGTGGCCGTCATGGGCTGTGTTGTCAACGGTCCGGGCGAGGCGCGCGACGCTGACCTTGGTGTGGCTTCCGGCAACGGTAAGGGCCAGATCTTTGTCAAGGGCGAGGTTGTGGAGACCGTGCCGGAGTCGAAGATTGTGGAAACGCTGATTGCTCACGCGCTGCGTATTGCTGAGGAGCAGGGCCTCGAGGAGGTCGCTGGCGCCAAGGCTGAGGTCAAGGTCACCCGCTAGTATGCGTCGTGTCGTCGCAGTTGTTGCCGGGGTGGTGCTTGCGTCGTCGATAAGCGCATGCACCCCGCGCCCCAATGATGCTGAGCCAGCAGCGAGTGCGTTTTTGGAGGCGCTGGAGCGTCGCGACGTCGAGTCGTCTGCGATTGACAATCCGACGTCCGCGGCTGATTCCACGAACGCGACCTGGGATGGTTTGCAGGCAGAAGACGTCACGGCGACGCTGAAAGATGTGCGCCAGGAGGAGAATCTAGCCACCGCGACGTACGAGTTGGCGTGGCAATTGCCGCGTGACCGTGAGTTGAAGTACGACGCGCAGATGACGCTGACACAATCTGGCGAGAAGTGGACGGTGCGCTGGCAGCCGTCGGTGTTGCACCCGCGTCTGGGTGCGCACCAGCATTTGGAGCTGCGCGCGATCGCTCCCGCACAGGCGAGTGTCGTGTCCTCTGATGGGGTGGAGTTGTTAAAGCCCGGCATCGCGTATCGGGTGTTGGTGGATACCAACGAGATGCGCACCGCCGGTGCTGCGGCATCTGCGATCAGCGGTGCTCTCGCCCGGGCGCACGAGCAGGACCGTGGCGTGCCGCTCCGCGATGCAGACACGTTGAAGGACGAGCTCGAGCGCGCCTCCGGTGTGTATTCGGTGGCGGTGGTGCCGGCAGCAGCGCGAGATGCTGTTGAAGCAGCGCTTAGCGACGAACCCGGTGTCCGGCTCAACGAAGAAGCCGCCATGGTCAACGCAAAGCCGGGTTTCGCGCCCGACATTATGGCGCGCGTGGGCGAGTTGGTGCGCGATGATCTGGTTGGTGATTCCGGCTGGAGCGTCGACATTGTCAACGAAAATGGTGCGTCGTACGAGGAGATCACCCGTCAGGATCCCGCACCGGCGCCGGCGGTGCACATCAGCTTGGATCACCGCGTCCAGGAAGCCGCTGAGCGTGCGCTCGAACCCGTTGCCGGGCAGCAGGCCATGATTGTGGCCATCAGGCCGTCTACGGGCGGGATTCTGGCTATTGCGCAGACCCCGGCTGCGGATGCGCAAGGCAATCTGGCGACGATGGGCCAGTACCCGCCTGGCTCGACATTTAAGATCATCACCGCAGCGGCGGGGCTTGCACGGCAAGGGCTCACACCAGGCTCGCCGGTGCCGTGTCCGGGCCCGATGAACCTGTATGGGCGCATCGTGACCAACTACGGAGGCTTCAGCCTCGGCACCGTGCCGTTGGAGACGGCGTTTGCGCGTTCGTGCAACACCACGTTTGCGGACATGTCGACGCGTCTCGCCCCAGGTGAGTTGCAGGACGTGGGTAAGCAGTTTGGTCTCGGGGTCGATATGCAGATCCCAGGGGTAGAGACAATCACTGGCTCGATCCCGGTCGGGGAGGAGCCCCTCGACCGCACTGAGGCCGGCTACGGCCAGGGCCTCGACCTTGCCAGCCCTTTCGGCATGGCATTGGTTTCTGCGACGGCCGCGCGTGGGTCATTGCCGGTGCCGTACCTGGTGCAGGGCGAGGAAACGAAACTCAGCGAGGACGTGCAGCCCCTTCCACCGGAAGCGATCGATCAGCTGCGCCAGATCATGGCTGCCGTGACCGGGCCGGGCGGTACCGCAGGCGGCATGAGTGCCGGCGGCGATATTCGCGGCAAAACCGGCGAGGCCGAAATCAACGGTGGGTCCCACTCCTGGTTCACCGGCTACCGCGTGGAAGACGACATCGCGTTTGCAACCCTGGTGGTCCTCGGCGGTGGTTCTGAAGCGGCAGTCGCGCTGACGAACACGATGCTTGCCAACTTGCCGCTGGGGTAGATCAGAAAGCTGGCTAGCTGCCGCAGGGCCAATTTGGCTGCGGTACTACCATGGCCTTTATGAATCCAAGAGGACTACTAACACCAGGTAAACCAACCCCAGTGCGTAAGGTCCCGGAGCACATTGAGCGTCCGGAGTACGCCTGGAAAGACGACGTCCAAGAAAACGTCGGCGAACCGGTCATCCAAACCCCCGAGACGATTGAAGCGATGCGCGAGGCATCCAAGATCGCCGCGAACGCCCTTGCCCTTGCCGGTGCGGCGGTTGCGCCGGGCAAAACCACTGATGAGATCGACGGCATTGTGCACGACTACCTGATCGAGCACGGCGCATACCCCTCCACGCTTGGCTACCGAGGCTTTACAAAGTCTTCCTGCGTGTCGCTCAATGAGATTGTGTGCCACGGCATCCCGGATACGACTGTGATCCAGGAGGGCGACATCGTCAATATTGACGTCACCGCATACAAGAACGGTGTGCACGGCGACACCAACGCCACGTTCTTCGCGGGCGAGGTTGCACAGGAACACAAGGACCTTGTGAACCGTACCTACCAGGCCATGATGCGCGGCATCAAGGCGGCGAAGCCGGGCCGCGAGATCAACGTCATCGGGCGCGTCATCGAGGCGTACGCGAAGCGTTTCGGCTACAACGTGGTCACCGACTTCACCGGACACGGTGTGGGTACGACGTTCCACAACGGTCTCGTCGTCCTGCACTATGACTCGGATGCATACACGGATGTTCTCGAGCCGGGAATGACGCTGACCGTCGAGCCAATGATCAACTTGGGTGAGTTGCCGTACACCGTGTGGGACGACGGCTGGACGGTACAGAACGTCGATGGTGAGTACACCGCGCAGTTCGAGCACACCATCGTGATCACTGACGATGGCAACGAGATTCTCACGATCCCGGACGCCGATGTAGCAGCAGGCCAGCACATGCTGGGGGAGTAGGCGTCGCACTGGTAGATGCATATGTGCCCCGCAGGGAACGTTCCCTGCGGGGCACACTTTTGTATGCTGCAAGGGCCAGCACCGGCCAAAGCAAAAACCCGCTGCCGAAGCAGCGGGCTCTGTTTCGTCCTACGACGAAGTTGACTTAGAACTTCGGCAGCTGGATGAAGCCGTTGTAGGAAGCGAAGTTGATGCCAGCGATCACGAGGCCGACGAGAGCACCGATACCAGCGACGATGGTGCCGTCGATCCAGTAGCGTGCCCACTGCGGGACAGCCTCAGGGTTGGTCTTCTTGCCGAAAGCATCGGTCGGGTAGAAATCGCGCTCGGTGTCCTTCTCGTCGAAGTACTTGGAGGAACCCTTGCCGTTGAACAGGCCTGCGGTGCCGTCCTTGACAACGTCGCCGAAGGACTTGTCGTCCTCCTGCTTGCCAGCGAAGATGACCTGCTTGTCCTTGTCGGACTTCTTCTCTTCCGGCTTCTTGGTGTCGTCCTGGCCGTTCTGCTCGGCAGTAGCGGTGGTCTCCGGCTTCTCAGAAGACTGAGCGGAAGCGATAGCGGTGCCGCCAACGAAGACGGTCAGAGCGGTTGCGGAAGCAACTGCAGCGGTGCGGAAGTTACGCATCTTTTTCCTTCTTTCGAAATGTGAATTGGAAGTGGTTAGCGGAAATCCGCGTTATTAGAACTTGACCGGGCCGTGAACGATGAAGTTGTACAGCGGGCCAACAATGAGGCCGAGGACTGCGGAAACAGTGGCGAAGATGGTTGCACCGTACGCCAGGCGTGCGTAGCGCGGCTGCTTACCGAAGTGGTCCTTATCCTTGCCGAAGATCTCCTTGCCGTCGGTGCCGCGCAGGTTGCCGTCCTTGTTGCGGAACTCGAGCCACTCGGACTGGGTGATCTTGTGGGAGGAACCCGGCTTGACGCCTTCCTTGCTGTCCTTGTCCGTGACCTCGCGGACCGGTGCGGTGTAGGGAGCCTCCGGTGCCGGGGTGCCCGACGGGTCGGTCTCAGCGGTTGCGACTGCGGTGGAGCCGAATGCCACAGCGACGGCGGTTGCGCCGGCGAGGGCTGCCTTACGGAAATTACGCATGAAACGAAATCCTTCTCTGATAGTTCTTGCACGACGTCCGGGTGGAATTCAAAGAAGTCCAGGGGCATTGAGCTCCTAGGACCGATAGCAAGCCTTAGAGGCTCGGTCCCGGTGTCTGCAACGACAATAGCCGATCGTTTCCAGCATCGTGCAAGTTTGGTGTGCGATTTGATGCAAAGATCATCAAAAGGTTGGAGTCTCTGTGTGTCCGCTGGGAATGATTGCGGGTGGATAACAATCGCAACGTGCGCTTTTCGCTTCTTGGGCAGTTGTCCCAGCGGTTTTGTTGAATGGCCCCCAAATTAGGGGGTGAAGGATAGGTTTAGACTTCTTTGAAGGTCAGGTCGAGGCCCAGGATCGCGTTTTCCGTCACTTCGGCCAGTGCTGGATGGATCCAGTATTGGCTGCGTGGGAACTCGCGAAGGTCGAGGTCGTAAGCCATGACGGTGATCATTTGCTGGATCAAGGTCGATGCCTGTGGGCCCATGTAGTGGGCGCCCAGCAGTTTGCCTGTGGTGCGATCCGCGATGAGCTTCACCAGTCCGGTGCTGTCCTCCAGCGCCCAGCCGTATGCAACGTCGCCATAGTTCTGGACCTTGACGGTGACATCGTGGTCGGCCTCGATTGCTTGCTGCTCGGTCAGGCCGACGGTGGCGATCTGCGGGTGGGTGAAGATCGCCGACGGCACGTGGTCGTGCGGCATCGGAACGAGCGCGCCGTTGTCGCGCCAGGTGGCAAGCACGTTGTGGGTCACCGCACGCATCTCGGCGTTGGCAACGTGCTTGAGTTGGTAGGGGGAAGAGAGATCACCAAGCGACCACACACCCTCAGCGGTCGTGCGGCCGAACTCGTCGACTTTTACGCGGCCGTCGTCATGCGTTTCGATGCCACCCGCTACAACGTTGAGGGTGTCACTGTTCGGGATGCGACCGGTGGCGATGAGGAGGGCGTCGGAGGTCACCTGGGTGTCGTCGTCAAGCGTGAGCGTCACCTGGCCGCCATTCTCGGTGGCTGATGCGACCGTGCGGCCGATGTGGGTGGTGTAGCGCTGTGTGGCGATCTCGTTGAACGGATCGCGCAGATCCTCGTCGAGCGGACGCAGCAGGGGAGAGCGGCTGATGATGGTTACGTCGGTGCCCAGGGCATCGAAGACGTGCGCAAACTCCATGGCGATAAAGCCGCCGCCAACGATGGTCATCGACTTTGGCAGTTCGTCGAGGCGCATGACGTCCTCGTTGGTGTGATAGGTGACGCCCTTGGCCCACTCGGGGATAAACGGACGCGCACCGGCGGCGAGAATGATCGTGTCTGCGGTAATCGTTTCCTCTACGCCGCCGCGACCCGTCTTTAGGGTCTTCGGCCCGACAAAGGAGGCCTCCATGTCGTAGACGGTGACGTTGTCGCACTCATTGCGGCGGTAGTTTTCGCCGCCCTTAGCGATGAGGTCGATCCGGTTATCAAAAACACGTTCCTTGATGGCATCCCAGTCGGCGCCATGGAACTCAAGATCAACACCGAGTTTGCCGGCCTCGCGTGCGGCAAAGGCGTGCTCGGCGGCCAGGACGTACATCTTCGTCGGGATGCAACCCACGTTCAGGCACGTTCCACCGAATTTGCCCTTTTCGACGATAGCGACCTTCTTGTCATCGAAGTCCGGGGTCAGGATCGAGTTGCCGGAACCGGTGCCCACGATAATGAGGTCGTAGTGGGTGGAATTCGTCGCCGCAGCAGACATGCTCGTCTCCTCTATATATATGTATGGATTGGGTTTAGACGTTACTGCGCCCCGGTGAGATCGTCTAGCCACGTAAACGTTGCCTTGAACGCGGACTCGCGGGCATGGCGTTCGGAGAGGAAAACGTCGTGGCGGGCGCCGTCGATAACTCGCACTTGTGAATCTTTCCCAAGTGTCGGGGCCCAACGCTGGATCTGGTCGACATCAAGCACGGTATCGGCCGTGTCGGCAGCGGGGGAGTACTCCTTGCCCAGGTATGAGTGCGAAGAGCACAGGGTCAGCGTTGGCACGCCGGTATCAACGTTGCCCTTGTGGATTTGTTCCTGTCCTTTAAGTACTGCCCGGATCCAGCCGAAGTACTTGCGGTGACCGACCAGCGGTTTCCAGGTGGTGTTGAAGCTCCATTCGCCGTGTTTGCTCTCGTGGATAGAGGTGCCATAGGTACCCAGCCCGCCGCCCGGCAGTGGGATAGACGGGAAAATGGCTCCAAGCGTGTTCAGTACTGGGCGCAGGAGCTTCACCTGCCAGGTCGGGTACTGCAGGTCCAACCACGGGCTGTTGAGCGCGATTCCTTGAAGCAGTGCATGATCCGCGGGCGATTCTCGTCGTAAATGATCCGCCCACAGCGGAACAATCAACCCGCCAGTGGAGTGTGCGAGCACAACGACCGAGCCATGCTCGCGCGCGATGAGCCGCAGCGCCGTCGTGAGTTCCTCGAAGTAACGACGCATATCCAGCGTGAAGTGGAAGCGCTGGCCCTTCGTGTGCGCGCGGCCACAACGGCGCAGATCCAAGGCGTAAAAGGGGAAATCGTGCTGGGCAAACTCGTCGGCAACATGGTTGTGGAAGAAGTAGTCCGACATGCCGTGGACCCACAGCACCGCGGGCTTGTTGCTTGTCGACGACCTCACGTCCCGGACCAACACCGCCTCTGGCGCATGTCCCGTGTCGGGGTCCTTATCTAATTGCAGACGCGCATGCTCGTAATTTTTACCGAGCACGTCCGGTTTCCAGGTAAGTGTGTCGAGGGATGCTTCTTCTGTTTGATTCATGGGGCTGATGATACTGACCCGAAAGCGGGTGTGGGCCGTGTCATAATTCGGGCCTATGCACGTTCCGGTGCAGATAGACGTAGAATGTCTGTACTCCAAAAATTGTCGAAACACTATAAGGATGACTACGCATGTCTGACAACGGTGGTAATAAGTACGCGGACGAGGTGGACATCCTGCACGTTGGCGCTGGCATTATGAGCGCCACCCTGTGCTCGATGTTGCACGAACTGGAGCCCGAGTGGAGCCAGGTGATCTTCGAGCGCCTCGATGGTCCCGCCGAGGAATCCTCGTACGCGTTCAACAACGCTGGTACGGGTCACTCCGCTCTCTGCGAACTGAACTACACCCCGGAAAAGAACGGTCGAATCGACGTCTCTAAGGCGATGGCGATCAACGAGAAGTTCCAGGTCGCTCGCCAGTTTTGGTCCCACCAGGTAGAAAACGGTGTGATCAAGGACCCGCGCGCCTTTATCAACCCGGTGCCGCACGTTTCCTTCGCCCAGGGCGAAGACCAGATTGCATACCTGCGTAAGCGCTACGACAAGCTTTCTGCGAACCACATGTTCCCGGAGATGCAGTTCACCGATGACCGCGAGAAGTTCGCTGAGAAGCTGCCGCTGATGGCGCAAGGCCGCGACTTCGACGCTGAGCCGGTCGCAATTTCCTGGACTGATGCCGGCACTGACATCAACTACGGTTCCCTGACCAAGCAGTTCCTGGAGTCCGCTCAGGAAAGCGGCACCAAGATCCGCTACGGCCACGAAGTGCTCAACCTCAAGCGTGAGGGCAACTTCTGGAAGGTCACCGTGAAGAACGTTCGCACCGGTGACAAGCAGGTCGTCCGTGCACGCTTCGTGTTCATCGGCGCTGGCGGCTACGCCCTGGACCTGCTGCGCAAGGCAGGCGTTCCAGAGGTTCACGGCTACGCGGGCTTCCCGATCTCCGGTTTGTGGCTCAAGACCACCAACCCGGAACTCGTCCAGCAGCACAAGGCAAAGGTGTACGGCAAGGCCAAGGTTGGTGCCCCGCCGATGTCCGTTCCGCACCTGGACCTGCGCGTCGTCGATGGCGAAGAGTCCCTGCTCTTCGGCCCATACGGCGGCTGGACCCCGAAGTTCTTGAAGGAAGGCTCCTACCTGGACCTGTTCAAGTCCATCCGTCTGGACAACATCCCGTCCTACCTCGGTGTCGCGGCAACCAACATCGGCCTGGTCAAGTACCTGGTTGAGGAGGTTTTCCGTAACTTCGACGGCAAGATGGACGTGCTGCACGAGTACTACCCGATGGCAGACGGCAAGGACTGGGACGTTGTCGTCGCCGGCCAGCGCGTGCAGGTGATCAAGCCGGCAGCATTCCCGCGTTTCGGCACCTTGGAGTTCGGTACCGCTCTGGTCAACGACCAGAACGGCACCATCGCGGGCATCCTCGGCGCATCCCCGGGCGCGTCGATTACCCCGGCTGCGATGCTCGAGCTGTTGGAGCGTTGCTTCGGTGAGCGCATGATTGAGTGGGCTGACAAGCTCCACGAGATGTTCCCCACGTACGGCAAGTCGCTCAAGCACGACCAGAAGGCGTATGAGGAGCAGTGGGCATGGACCCAGAAGACGCTGAAGCTCGAGGATTAATCCCCGCGCTCAACTGAACTGGCTGCCCTACGTCCCGCAGAAGGTGACGTAGGGCATTTGTCCTTCCGGCCGGGTCATCCATTCGGGCCCGGCCTGTTCGTTGTACGGGTCGGATACTGCCGCGAGCAGTTCGTTGTACTTCGCGTAATCACCGTGCAACTCAGCGGCGTCTATCGCGTCCTGCAGCATGTGGTTGCGCGGGACGAAGATCGGTCCTGGATCGCCGTTGATGCCGTGTTCGCGGTTGTAGGTGGTGATGTCGATGGCGTTGTTGAGCCCCTCGTGGTCGTCGCCGATCCAACGCTGCCACGCCTCGTCCCAGGTTGGCTGGGCTGTTTTGATGTAGGCGTCAACATAATCCTGACCCAGCAAGGGGTAAAGCGCCTCTGCCAGGCGAGCCATGTTCCAGGCGATGATGCTCGGTTGGTTGCCAAAGGCGTAGCGGCCTTGCCTGTCGATAGATGAAAACGACGCTGCGGCGTCGAAGCGCTCCGTGAACGCGCATGGCCCGTAGTCGATCGTTTCGCCTGAGAGTGCCACGTTGTCGGTGTTCATCACCCCGTGGACGAAACCGATGCGCATCCAGTGCGCAACCAGGTCGAAGTGGCGGCGGGTGACGGTTTCGAGCAGGCTGGCTGCATTGTCGAAACCGGCAGCGGTGACGATCTGGCGTACAAGGTCCTCGGATTGCGTTGCCGCGTACTGGACGCTGCCGACACGAAGATGGCTTTTCGCCACGCGGACCACGATGCCGCCGGGTACGGCGCCGTTTTGGCGGATCACCTTTTCGCCGGTGGTAAGTACTGCGAGGGAACGTGTCGTCGGTACGCCGACGGCGTGCATGAACGTAGAGACGAGGTGTTCGCGCAACATCGGGCCGATCGCACCGACGCCGTCAGATCCACGCCGTGAAAACACTGTCAGGCCGGATCCTTTGAGTTGGATCTCGTGGCCGGCGATGTTGCCGAGCAGCAACGCGCGGCCGTCGCCAAGCAATGGCACAAACTGACCGAACTGATGGCCCGCATATGCCAATGCGTGCCCGCCCTGGGCGCCGGTAAGCCAGGCGAGGCCGTCGCTGCTACGCAACCAAGCGACATCGAGCCCAAGTTCTTGTGCGAGAGGCTCGTTGAGAGCAACCATCTGCGGGTTCTCAAACCTTCTGCCTGGTTCAGCGTGGGCGAGCTCGGGCAGGTTCTCGGCGAATGTGTGGTCGAGCTGGGGTCGTGTCATGGTGCCACCCTAGACTGTGTCGCTATGACGAAAGGCCACATCACTCTTGTCGGCGGCGGCCCAGGCGCATGGGACCTGCTCACCATCCGAGGCTTGCGCGCGCTGGAAGCAGCGGACGTAATCCTTGCGGACCATCTTGGGCCGGCCGCGGAGCTTGAGGATTTTCTGGATCTGACCGGCAAAGAAGTCGTAGACGTGGCCAAGTTGCCCTATGCACGCCAGGTCGCGCAGGAGCGTATCAACGAGATGCTGGTGTCCTATGCGCGTGAGGGCAAGCAGGTCGTGCGGCTCAAAGGCGGCGACCCGTACGTGTTCGGTCGCGGCTTTGAGGAGCTGCAGGCATGCGCGGCTGCCGGTCTTGAGTGCTCGGTAATCCCGGGCGTGACGTCCGCGGTGTCCGTTCCTGCGGCGGCAAACGTGCCCGTGACGCAACGCGGGGTGACGCACGCGTTCACCGTGGTGTCGGGACACCTGCCGCCGGAGCATCCCAAGTCGCTCGTGGATTGGTCCGCGCTTGCACAGGTCGGCGGCACCATCGTGGTGGTGATGGGGGTGCGCAACGTGCGTGCGATCGTCGAGAAGCTGCTGGAGGCATCGCTGTCCCCGGATACGCCCGCAGCGGTGATCCAGGAAGGCGAAACCGACGCGCAGCGCGTGTTCTTCGCTACCGCGGCCACCCTGCCGGATGTGATGGAGAACAACGATGTGACCTCACCTGCCGTGTACGTGTTTGGGGAGGTCGCAGGCCTTGCGCACACTGGATAGTCTGATTTGGGACACGGCCGATGTTGCTCAGGCTGAGACAGTCCTCGTGTGCAACGACCCGACACTCGATCTCACTCGCACCGCACTCGCTGCTGGGGCGAAGGTCGTGTTTTTGGACTCCGACTACTCACGCTGCCAGGAAGCAGCGTCGCTCGGTGCGGAGATTGCGGGCGATATGCGTATCGACGACTACCTTGCCGGTTCTTCAGGCACAGTCGTTGCCATTGGGGAGATGCCGAAGTCCCTGGCGCGGCTGGACTACCTGGCACGCTCGATTGCGGGAGCTGGGTTTGCTTCGGCGCGAGTGGTGTTCGGCGCGAACAATAAACACTTGTCTCGTGGCATGAATGTGGTGCTGGGCGAATCGTTCGACCAGGTGGCGGCCTCCCGTGGGCGCGGGAAGTTTCGCTGTCTTGTGGCGTCTGGGCCGCGCGAGGTGTCCTATGAGCCCGTACGCGGCGATGGACTTGTCGCCATCGGAGGCGTGTTCTCAGGGGCGAAGCCCGACCGTGGTGGGGAACTGCTGCGCTCCTGCCTGCCGGCAGAGCCTGGACGACTGTTGGACCTGGGGTGCGGCAACGGCTCTGTCGCGCGTGGCTTGGAGGCAGTGGCCACAGACGCTGACGCAGACGCGGTGCTCTCCGCCCGCGCCATCGGGCTGGAAGCGACCTGGGATGACGCCGGCTCACAGTTCCCGGACGGCTCCTTCGACACCATTGCGCTCAACCCACCGTTCCACGACGGTACCACCGTCGACGCAACCCTCGTCCAGCACCTCCTCGACGCCTCCAAGCGACTACTCGCGCCGGGCGGCACGCTCTACCTGGTCCACAATTCGCACCTGCGTTACCGCGGCGAGGTGGAGCAAAGGTTCGGCGCCGTGGAGCAGGTCACCCGCGATAAGACCTTCACGGTCCTGCGTGCTTCACTCTAGAGTGTGGTACCGTATTGCGGTACCACACGGAGGAGGTTGTGATGTCTATCAGTGCATCTGAAGCGCGGCGCACGCTATATCCGCTCATCGAGCGTGTGAACAATGATCGCGATCCCGTTGAAATCGTGTCGCGTCACGGTAATGCAGTATTGATGGCTGCAGATGACTACGCGGCATGGGTTGAGACTGCCTACCTGTTTAAGTCGCCAGAGAATGCTCGACGCCTGACTCAGGCCTACGAGGAAGCACTCAACGGGGCGGTGGCCGAACACGACATCGACCTGGACGCGTAATGCGGCTTGTGTGGACCACCAACGCGTGGGAGGACTACCTGTACTGGCAGGGCAACGACAAGAAAACACTGAGGCGAGTCAACCAGCTTCTGCGCGACACCTTAAGGGATCCGTTTGAAGGCATAGGGAAACCCGAACCGCTGAAGTACGGAGCTGAAGGGGCGTGGTCGAGGAGGATCACGCAAGAACACCGCTTGGTCTATACGGTCGCTGGGACAGATTTGGTGATTCTCCAAGCCCGGTACCACTACTAACCCAGCAGCTTCGGCAGGGCGTTGGCGGCGGTGTCCTCGATGACCACGTCGGCGATATGCGACAGGTCCGTGCGCATCGGGGTGACCTCAATGATGGGGATTTCGCGCGCGTGCGCCATTAAAGGCAGGCCAGCGGCGGGGTAGACCACGCCAGAAGTGCCGACGATGATCAACGCGTCAGCGGTGCGCATGCGACGCTCCGCCTCCTTCCACTCGGCTTGGGGCAACATCTCGCCGAACCACACCACGCCGGGACGCACCGGCCCGCCACATAACGGGCACTGGGGCGGAGTGATCGTCGGGACAGGCTCCTCGGGCAGTGGGATTGGGTCGGTGTAGGGCTCGTCGCAAAGCGAACAGCGAAACGCGAAGAGCGAGCCGTGCAGGTGGACGACATTGTCGCTGCCAGCACGCTCGTGAAGGTTGTCGATGTTTTGCGTGGTTACCGTCGTCTTCGGCGATTGCGCGATGGCGAGATGTCCTGCATTTGGCTCGGCGCGCTGGGCGAGTTGGGCGCGCCAGAGGTACCAGGCGAGCATTGTGTCCGGGTCGGTGTGCCAGGCGTCGATAGACGCCATGGCCTGTGGGTCCACGTTCTCCCACAACCCGGTTTGTGCGTCGCGATAGGTCACAAGGCCACTGTCGGCGCTCATGCCGGCGCCGGTGAAGACCTCGATACGGCTGGCGTCGGCGAGTAGTGCGCGGGCGTTGTCGATTGTGGTCATGGTTTAAACGCTACCGGGAGAAGCAAAGGAGCGTGTTCTTTGTCACAAACCGTGTGCGCGCTTTAGACTCTTCGAGATCGACAGACATCTAACAGAGAGGTGGCCGCCGATGGCGATTGAATTCAACATGATCCAAACCATCGGCTTCGCCGTGCTCCTGCTCGTCGTTGGACGCTGGCTGCGCAACAACGTGGCGTTCTTTGAGCGCTTCGCCATCCCAGCGCCGGTGATCGGCGGGTTCCTTTTCGCCCTGTTCAACCTGGTGTTCAAACTCACCGGTTGGGTGGACATCACCTTCGACACCACCTTGCAGGGCTTCTTCATGACGATGTTCTTCACCACCGTCGGCTTCGGCGCCAGTGTCGCGCTTCTTGGCAAAGCCGGCAAGATGGTCACCCGCTTCCTTCTCGTCGCCTCTGTGCTGGTGGTGCTACAGAACCTTCTTGCGGTGCTGCTCGCGCCGATTGTGGACATCCCGTCCGCGCTCGCGCTCATGACCGGGTCTGTGTCCATGACCGGCGGCCACGGTGTTTCCGGTGGTATGGCCCCGCTCGTGGAGGCGCAGGGTGTGGAGCGCGCAGAAACCGTCGCCTACACCGCAGCAACGTTCGGCCTGCTGATGGGCTCGCTCATAGGCGGGCCTGTCGGCGACCGTCTGATCAAACGCAACCGCCTCCAATCCAGCGGCACCCGCAATGTCGACGTGGACGATAGTTTGCTCACTGCGTATCGACGAGACCTGCGCAGCGACCAGGTCATGCAAGCCTTCATCGTCATCCTCATCGCGATGTTTATCGGCACCTACATCACCGACGGCATCAACTGGATCATCAGCCAGTTCACCGACAAAGCCGCCTTCCCGAACTACCTGGGTGCCATGCTCATTGGCATTCTGTTCCGCTACATCTCAGACACGCGCAACCAGCGCCAGTACCACGAGTTTGTGCCCACACAAGAGGTGGAGATCATCGGCAGTGTTGCGCTCGCACTTTTCCTCGCGCAAGCACTGATGACGATCAAACTGTGGGAACTGGCAGACCTTGCCATCCCGCTTGTCATTCTGCTCATCGCCCAGACCGTGCTGATGCTCCTCTTCGCCCGCTTTGTCACATTCCGAGCGATGGGCAGCGACTACGACGCCGCCGTCCTGTCCGCCGGCCACTGCGGTTTTGGCATGGGCGCAACCCCCAACGGTGTGGCCAACATGGAGTCGGTGGTGCAGAAGTACTCGCCGTCGCGCCTAGCGTTTTTCGTTTTACCAATCGTCGGCGGGATGTTCATCGACTTCGTCAACATCCTCGTGGTGACGGTGTTCCTCAACGTGCTGTAGCCGTTAGATAAACACAAACAGGAGACAGACCACCAGGACTGCGACGACGCTTGTCATCACACGCCACAGGTAACGCTTGCCCGGCGCGTGTGCCGTGTTGACCGAGATCTTGCCCGGGGCCTGCGGCAGCACCGCGGCGAGCATTGGGTCGTTCGGCTCCTTGTAGGTGCCCATGCCACCCTGCATCCGCAGCAGGTGGTTGCGTTGTTGCTCCGCTTCGTCGGGTTCGATGCCGTCCTTGGCCGTGGTCATGCGGATTGCTACGACGACGATGTAGACGGTGAATGCGATCCACAGTGCGATCTCCAGCCAGAATGGCAGCGAGATGTCCGGCAGCATCATCGAGACGTTGGTCAGCGCGAACAAGACCGCCATAGCGAGGAGGGTCTTCGACATGAAGTCGGCTGTTGCATCGCACAGCTTCTCGACGCGCGCCGCCGCCGTCTCCGAATACGGCAACGCCTTGTCCTCCGGTACGTCCACGGTCTGTCGTGCGAGGGTTTTCGGCGGCAGGCACGCGAGCATCGATATGGAGATGACGATGCCGATTGTGATCAAGAACGTCGCGTGAAGCAGGGTTTTCGGTTCGAATCCGTCCGCGTCGCCGTTGACGTTGAAATGGACCGGCACCGGGTCGGGGATCGCGTCCCAACGCAGCAGGATGTACGCGAACGCGGCTGCGTAGGCCAGAGCAGCGAGGGCATAGCGACGGTAATGGGCAGGCATGTAGGCGAGCTTAGACACAACCCAAAACCCGATATCGGGATTTGGCGCACAGGGCGGATAGCGACCTGCGGGTTTGCAAACGCGGCACCTTCAAAACCCGATATCGGAATTTAGGCTGTGGATAACAGTCGCGAAGTTATCCACAAAAACGGGCGGGGTCTTCCGCCGACACGGGATCTCTGCAATCGTTGTGGCATGGATATGGGGAGGCAACGGGAGATCCTGAGCAAGGTGATCGACCGCAGGGATACACAATCAGGCAGGGCAGTGGCGTTGTCGGCAAGGCATGCGATGCTGCAGGCCGACTTTCGTGCGTTGGCGTTTTACGAAAAGCGCTGGGTGCAGGCGGTTGCAGCAGGTCAGGCAGCGAGGAAGGCGGCGCTCGCCGGCAGGTCTGCGGCGCGTGTACTGGGGATGTGGCTGGTAACTACCGACCCCAACGAACCTGTAGAGCTTGTGCTGCCCAGTGGCAAGGCGCCGTCGAGGAAACAATGGCCAGCAAACACCGTCTACCACGAAGCGCGTAACCGCGCGGCCGTGATCAAGCACTTTGACACATTGCGCGTTACCGACGAGCTGACCACCGCATTCGAGATCGCCCTGCGCTACGGGTTCAGGGAGGGGCTGGTGGCGATGGACTGGGTGCTCAAACACCACACCGATCGTGCGACCGTGGAGGCGGAAGCCGACAAGCTTGGCCGTGTCAAGGGGATAGGTGTATTGCGGAAAGTGCTGCGATACGCAGTGGGTAACTCGCGGTCGCCGTTCGAATCGTACGCACGCGCGGTGTTGATTGAGCGGGTGGCCGACGGCTGGATCGTCAACGGCATGTTCGCCGGCTACGAGGTAGATCTTCGCCTCGGGGCGCTGATCCTGGAGATCGACGGGGATTACAAATACGACGGGGTCACGTTTAAGAAAACCGACGAGACGCTGCGACAAGAGCGCAAGCGGGAGAAACATCTGCTCAAACGTGGTGTGTTCCTGCTCAGGGCGTCGCCGCATGATCTGTTGTTTAAGGAAGACGAGTTTGTCGACGACGCCCGCGCCCTGCTCGCCCTCGCCCAGGCGCGAGAAGCAGACAACGGGGCAGCACACACCCAGGCGGCGTGACACCTACACACGCATGGTCAGCAGCGTGCCGTCGACAGACACGTCGAAGCCCGCAGCCACGGACAGGTCCACGACCTCCGAAGCAGACGACGCGTCGTGTGGCGCCAGTACCCGGGCCAGCTCGCCCTTGTACTTCTTGTTGAAGTGGCTGACCACCTTGCCGGTGTCGGCCTGTTCCACGCGGATGGTCAGCGCGCCGGGCACAGGGCCGAGGTTCTGGTAGGCGCCGGAGCGCATGTCGATGACAAAGCCGCAGTCTGCAAGTGCATCCGTCACGGCGGAGCCCCACCAGGCGCGCAACGTTTTGCCGTCCAGTTTCATTCCGGCGGACAGGCGGTAGCGGGGGATGAGGTCGCCTGCCCGAACCACGCCGAACAGCGCGGAGCCAACGGCAAGGCGCGATAGCGCATCGGCGGACAACGTGGAGGCATCGAGCGAGTCGTACAGCACACCCGTGTAGCGCTTGATGGCAGGCATCACCGGATTGTCACGCAACGTGAGGTTTTCCTCCGCCTCTGCCTGCTTGGAGGCGGGGGTGTCGACGAGGGTGTGGGTGAGTTCGTCGAGAAGCGAATTGCGAATGGGATCCAACGACGGAAACGACAACGCCATCGCAGCGTCGGTGCCGCCGGGCGCTTTGGTTTCGGAAGGAGGGAGGACGATCAGCATGACGAACAAGCTACCGGGTAAACTGCCCCGCATGATTACTCGCCTGTCCACGCTGTTCCTGCGCACTCTGCGCGAAGACCCGGCCGACGCTGAAGTGCCGAGCCACAAACTGCTTGTCCGTGCTGGTTACGTCCGCCGCGCCGCGCCGGGCGTGTACTCCTGGTTGCCGCTTGGTTTGCGTGCGCTGCGCAAGATCGAGGGTGTGGTGCGCGAGGAGATGGACGCAATGGGTGGCCAGGAACTGCTGTTTCCGGCACTGCTGCCGCGCGAGCCCTACGAGGCGACGAACCGCTGGACCGAATACGGCGATGACCTGTTCCGCCTGAAGGACCGTAAGGGTGCGGACATGCTGCTCGGCCCGACGCATGAGGAGATGTTCACTACGGCGGTGAAGGATCTGTACTCGTCGTATAAGGATTTCCCGGTCACGCTGTACCAGATTCAGACGAAGTACCGCGATGAGGCACGTCCGCGCGCGGGCATCCTTCGCGGGCGTGAGTTTGTGATGAAGGATTCCTACTCCTTCGACATGTCGGACGAGGGTCTGGATGAGTCGTATGCAAACCACCGTGCGACCTACCAGCGCATCTTCGACCGTGTGGGACTGAAGTACGAGATCTGCCAGGCCACCTCCGGTGCCATGGGTGGCTCCGCATCCGAGGAGTTCCTCGCGTACTCCGACAACGGCGAGGACACTTTCGTGGTGTCCACCGCGGGCGATTACGCCGCCAACGTCGAGGCCGTGACCACGGTTGCTCCGGAAGCACGCCCGATCGAAGGGCTGCCCGAGGCTGTCGAGCACGACACCCCGAAGTCCGAGACCATCGCGGCACTCGTGGAGTGGGCGCGGAGCGCAGGAGTGCTTATCGACGACCGCCCTGCCGAAGCCTCCGACACCCTCAAGTGCATGATGATCAAGGTCAACGATCCGCGCGCCGTGGATGAGGACGGCAAGCCGGTCGGCCCACAGTTGGTCGGCGTGCTCATCCCGGGCGACCGCGAACTGGACGAGAAGCGCCTGGAATCATCGCTCGAGCCGGCGACCTTCGAGTTGGCAAGCGACGAAGACTTTGCCAAGAATGATTTCCTGGTCAAGGGCTACGTTGGCCCGCGTGCGCTCCAGGCCAACGGTGTGCGTGTGCTCGCAGACCCGCGCGTGGTTGACGGCTCCGCGTGGATCACCGGTGCGGACGCTCCGCAGAAGCACGTCGTCGGACTGGTCGCTGGTCGCGACTTCACTGTCGATGGCTACATCGAGGCCGCCGAGATCAAGGAAGGCGACCCGTCGCCGTCCGGCAACGGCACCGTGAAACTCGCCCGCGGCATCGAGCTTGGCCACATCTTCCAGCTGGGCCGCAAGTACACCGAAGCCATGGACGTGCAGATCCTGGACGAAAACGGCAAGCGTGCCGTGCCGACCATGGGTTCCTACGGCATCGGTATCTCTCGCATGCTCGCTGTGGTGGCGGAGCAGCGCCACGACGACAAGGGCCTGGTCTGGCCGGTGGAGATCGCCCCGTACCAGGTGCATGTGGCTGTGGCGAACAAGGACGCTGCTGCGCTCGAGGCAGGCGACCGCATCGCGGCTGAACTCTCCGACGCCGGGCTCGAGGTGCTTTTCGACGACCGCCCGAAGGTCTCCCCAGGCGTCAAGTTCAAGGATGCGGAACTGCTCGGTATGCCGTTCATCGTGATCCTCGGTCGCGCGTTCGCTGACGGCAACGTCGAACTGCGCATCCGCGGGGGCGAGACCCTTGAGGACCCGGCCGACGACATCGTGGCGAAGGTCCAGGAACTGGTCGCAGAGCGCCGCGGCTAGGCGATAAATCTGGGTGTGAAGGCTAGGCCCGCTGGGCGTGGGCAGCGAGTTGGATTGCCGCCTTGCGCCACTGCTTGGTCTCTGCGTGAGCGGCGGCGTAGCGCCACTGTTTGACAAGGTCACCGTGCATCGTTTCGACGAGCGCGGTGGCCTCTTGCGTTGTCTGGGGGTCGTTGTAGCCGTCCGCGAAGGTGTATCCGGCGGCGGGAACTAACGATTGGCCGTCTGTGTCGCCGAGCAGTTCCGTAAGCGCCTCGGTGCGTTCGTGGGATGCCTCGCGCAGCTCGCTAATGCGGGTGCGCAAAGCCTCGTCGGCATGGGCGAGCGCGAGGCCGAGGCCGTAATACATCGCGTTTTCGCGGGCGAGGAGGTCGGCGGCGGATTGGGTCGCGGCGTCGTCGTCAAGCGGGCCCTCGATCTCAATCTTGACAGGAGTGAGCGCAAGCGCATCGATGGCTTGGGCTACTACGAGGTCAACCGAATCGTCAGGCACCTTGTCGGCGGCGGTGACGGTGTGCTCCAAAAGGGCTGCGCCGTCCGCGGCTGCCGGAAGGTCGGTGTCGCCATACCCGACGTTGCAGGACTGCGGGGTCTGTCCAGTTTCGTCCGTGCCGCACAGGCGCAGGGCTTCGTCTTGAAGCTGCTCGCTCTGGAACTTGCGCAGTTCCGCCCACTCGGGGTTCTCCCCGAACACCCAATCAGCGGAGGCTTGCTTGGCCAGCGACATGATCTCGCCGTTGGCGCGAGGGCCGACAACATCCATCACTGTGCAACTGGTCAGGAGCAGTACAGCTGGCAAAACACGCAGTTTCTTCACCCGCTGTACGTTACACGCTAGGTTTGACGCATGGCATTTCCCACAAATAACGAACTTGAACAATTGGTCGCCCCTGTCGTGAAGGCGTACGCGATGGACATTGAGAACATTCGCACCGTCAAGGCGGGGAAGAAATCGCAGGTCGTTATTGCGCTCGACTCGGATACGCACCCGACGCTGGATGAGTTGGAGGAAGTGTCCAATGAGCTATCAACGCTTTTCGACGACCTCGAGCAGCGCGGGGAAGTCAACTTCGGCGCCGGATACACGCTTGAACTGACCACCCCTGGTGTGGATATGCCGCTGACGCAGCCGCGACACTTCCGTCGCAACCAGGGCCGTCTGATTAAGGCGGGTGAGCAGAAGTGGCGCATCGCCGTACTGGATGAGGCGCAGGAGCATGTTGCGCTGGTGCGTTCGTCGAAAAAGGGCGATGAGGTGCGAATTGCACCGGTTTCAGAAATCGCTGGTGCAGTGGTAGAAATTGAGTTCAACGCGCCGCCAGCAGCAGAAGTCGAGCTGGCGGATCAGACGTTTGCAGAGCTCGAAGCCGCAGCGGCGGCACAGGAAGGAAACAAGTGAATATCGACTTGAACGCGCTGAAAACCATCGAAGAGCAGCAAGGCATTTCGATGGAGGACCTGCTGACCACCATCGCAAACGCGCTGCTGTTTTCATACCGCGAGTTCAAGGAGGAAAGCGGTACCGAGCGTTCCAAGGCGCGTGTGGACATTGACACCGAAACGGGCGACGTTGCCGTTATCGTCAGCGAGCTCGACGCCGAAGGCGAAGTCGTCTCTGAATACGACGACACGCCGGTGAACTTCTCCCGAATTGGTTCCGTCGCCGTGCGTGACGCGATCAAGGGCCGTCTGCGCCAAGCGGAGGCGGGCCGTGTGTACGGCGAGTACGCAGAACTCGAAGGCCAGATTGTCTCTGGTCTGGTCCAGCGTGATGCCCACGCCGAGGCGCGCGGTATCAGCATCGTCCAACTTGGTACTGAGGCTGATCCACAGGACGGCATCCTGCTACCAGCGGAGAAGATCCCGGGCGAGGTTCTGCGCCACGGCGATCGCATCAAGGCTTACGTCGTTGGTGTGAACAAGGGCGACAAGCGCGTGCAGGTCAACCTGTCGCGCACGCACCCGGAGCTGGTTCGCGGCCTATTCGCGCTCGAGGTGCCGGAGGTAGCCGACGGTTCGGTAGAGATTGTCAGCATCGCGCGCGAGGCAGGCCACCGCTCCAAGGTTGCGGTGCGCGCAACTGTCAAGGGTGTCAACGCCAAGGGGGCGTGTATCGGGCCTCGTGGTGCTCGCGTGACCAACATCATGCAGCAGCTCGGCGGCGAAAAGATCGACATCATCGATTGGGATGCGGACCCGGCGAAGTACGTCGGTAACTCCCTGGCCCCCTCGAAAGTGGTGGATGTCACGGTGCTCGATGCGGATATGCAAGCGGCTCGCGTGACGGTGCCGGACTATCAGCTCTCCTTGGCCATCGGCAAGGAAGGCCAAAACGCCCGCCTGGCCGCCCGCCTGACCGGCTGGAAGATCGACATCCGCTCCGACGCTGATATCGCCGACGACGAATAAGGTCTTTGCCAACGTTTATGAAACCCGCAGGAAGTACAGATTCTGCGGGTTTTCGCGTACAGTGTTTAACGGCTTTGCGTCCGCACGTTGGGTGCGGCGGCCCACCACGCACACGAGTGCGCCGGTGTGAGACATAACGGCACAGTGTTAGACGGCAGATAGGTTGCGGGAAGGATGCGAATGAGCGGAATGCGTAAGCACCCCATCCGCACACGTACCTGTATTGCCACCCGAAAAACTCACCCCGACGTCGAACTGTTGCGCGTGGTCGCCGATCCGGACGTGCCGGGGAAGATCCTCGCCGACCCGGACCGGAAACTGCCTGGTCGGGGAGCATGGATTACCCCGTCGTTGGACGCAGTCGAGCTGGCGGAACAACGCCGAGCCTTTGGGCGAGCGCTCCGTCTGTCTGCGAAAGTAGACCTAGGTCATGTACGTACGTACCTCGCCTCGTCGCAAAGCAGAAGCGCCGAGGCGGTCGACCCAGAGAATGAAGGAAAGACCGAACACTGATGAGTACGCAACCATGAAGCAGCATCAGCGATGAAAGTCACTGACCACGTCTAGGGGCCGGTAGCCGAAGGGCACTGGGCTCCTAGCATGAACAACAAGGAGACATGTGTCCGGAAAGCTACGCGTACACGAGTTGGCTAAGCAGCTCGGCGTAACAAGTAAGGAATTACTCGCAACCCTGAAAGAACAGGGTGAGTTTGTGAAGACGGCGTCGTCGACCATTGAGCCGCCTGTCATCAAGAAGATGAAGGCGCACTACGCCAAGCTCAATGGCGGTGGCGCAGACGACAACGAAAAGAAGGAAGCACCGACTCCGGCGAAACCGCCGCTGAAGAAGCCTGGCCAGAACCGTGCCAAGCCTGCAGCGCCGAAGCCCGCCGGTTCCGCACCAAAGCCGGGCGAGGCTGCGAAGCCGAAGCCGGCTCCGGCTGCTCCGAAGGCACCGGCTGCGAAGGCTGCGGGTGAGCCGGCCCAGAAGCCAGGCGCCCCGAAGCCGGGCGCACCGAAGCCTGCAGCGCCGAAGCCTGCGGGTTCCGCCCCGAAGCCAGGCGCACCTAAACCCGCAGCTCCAAAGCCCGCAGCTCCAAAGCCTGCAGCGCCGAAGCCGGCTGCTGCGAAGAAGGACGGCCCGACTCCGGGCGGTATGCCTCGCCCGATGCCGAAGCCTGGTGGACGCCCGCGCGTTGCTAACAACCCGTTCTCGTCCAACACCGGAGGTGGGCAGCGCCCGCCGCGTCCGGGTGGACGTCCGGGGCAGGGTCGCGGTGGCCAGGGCCAGGGCGGCCCACGCCCGGGTGGTGCCCGTCAGGGTGGCGGCAACCGTCCGTCGCCGGCGGATATGCCGGCAGGTCCGTCGCCGACACAAATGCCTGCGAAGGCTGCACCGGCCGGTGGCCGCGGCGGTGGCCGTGGTCGTGGTCGTGGTGGCCAGAACGGGCCACAGCGTGGCGGTTTCGGCGGACCGGGTGGCGGTTTCCGCGGTCGCGGCGGACGTCGCGGCGGTACCGCAGGTGCATTCGGCCGTCCGGGTGGTGCACCCGGCAAGCGCCGCAAGTCCAAGGGCCAGAAGAGGGCTGAGTACGAGGAGATGCACAAGCCGAACGTCATCGGTGGCGTTCGTCTCCCCGACGGCGGCGGCAAGACCGTTCGCTTGCGCCAAGGCGCGACCCTGTCTGACCTCGCTGAGAAGATCAACACCGATGCATCGTCGCTGGTGCAGGCACTATTCAACCTCGGTGAGATGGTGACGGCAACGCAGTCCGTGTCTGAGGACACCCTGCAGCTGCTCGGCGCTGAGATCAACTACGAGGTCCAGATTGTCTCGCCGGAGGACGAGGACCGTGAACTGCTCGAATCCTTCGACCTGCAGTTCGGTGAGGACGAAGGCGGCGAAGAGGAGCTCGAGCAGCGTCCTCCAGTGGTCTCCGTCATGGGTCACGTCGACCACGGTAAGACCCGCCTGTTGGACTCCATCCGCAAGGCAAACGTGGGTCGTGGCGAGGCCGGCGGTATTACCCAGGGCATTGGTGCATACCAGACCGAGGTCACCCTCGACGGCCACCCGCGTAAGATCACGTTCCTGGATACCCCGGGCCACGAGGCGTTTACCGCCATGCGTGCCCGTGGTGCGAAGTCGACCGACTTGGCCATCCTCGTGGTGGCAGCGGACGACGGTGTCATGCCGCAGACCGTGGAGGCGATTAACCACGCCAAGGCTGCGGAACTGCCGATCGTGGTCGCAGTGAACAAGGTGGATAAGCCGGAGGCATCGCCGGACAAGATCCGCGGCCAGCTCACTGAGTACGGCCTCGTGCCGGAGGAGTACGGCGGTGACACCATGTTCATCGACATCTCTGCGAAGCAGGGCACCGGTATTGATGACCTGCTGGAGGCTGTGCTCCTGACCGCAGATGCGGCGCTTGAGCTCACGGCGAACCCAGACATGGACGCGCAGGGTGTTGCCATCGAGTCCCACCTGGACCGTGGCCGTGGCCCGGTGTCCACCGTGATCGTGCAGCGCGGTACCTTGCGTGTCGGCGACTCCATTGTCGTCGGCGGCAACTTCGGTCGCGTGCGTCGCATGGTCGACGAGTGGGGCGAGGACGTGGAAGAGGCAGGCCCGTCCCGTCCGGTTCAGGTCCAGGGCCTCAACGGTGTTCCTGGCCCGGGCGACAACTTGCTCGTGGTTGAGGATGACCGTGTGGCTCGCCAGATTGCTGCGCAGCGTGACGCTCGTCAGCGTGCGGCGATGCAGGCACGTCGTAAGAAGCGTGTCTCTTTGGAGAACCTGGATCAGGCTCTCAAGGAGCGCAGCCAGCTCAACCTCATCCTCAAGGGCGACAACGCCGGTTCGGTGGAAGCCCTCGAGGAGGCGCTGCTCAAGATCGAGGTCGACGACGAGGTGCAGGTCAACATCATCGACCGTGGCGTCGGGGCTGTGACCCAGACCAACGTCACCCTCGCGGCGGCATCCGACGCCATCATCATTGGCTTCAACGTCCGCGCGGACGGCAAGGCCACGGAAGAGGCGAATGCCGAAGGCGTGGAGATCCGCTACTACTCGGTCATCTACCAGGCGATCGAGGATGTGGAGCAGGCGCTCAAGGGCATGCTCAAGCCGATCTACGAAGAGCGCGACCTGGGCGAAGCCGAGATCCGTCAGATCTTCAAGGCTTCCGCAGTCGGCCTCATCGCAGGTTGCATGGTTACCGAGGGCAAGGTCAAGCGCGGTGCGAAGCTGCGCCTGGTCCGCGACGGCAACGTCATTACTCCGGATGCGTCGATCGATTCGCTGCGCCGCGAGAAGGACGACGTCAACGAGGTAGCCAAGGGCTACGAGTGCGGCATGGTGCTGTCCTACCCGGATATCCAGGTGGGCGACATCATTCAGACCTACGAGATGGTCGAGGTCCCGCGCGACTAGTCGTCGCAAAGCAATTGCTTATCGACGAAACCCCCGCCCCGCACGCACGTGCTCGGCGGGGGTTACACTATGCAGAAGTTTTGAGGAGGAGTGACATGGCTGATAACACCCGCGCCCAGCGGTTGGCGAAGCAGATTCAGACGATTGTTGCTTCCGCGATTGAGCGGGAGATTAAGGACCGCCGGCTGGAGTTGGTCACTGTGACCGACACCCGAGTCACCGGGGACCTTCATGACGCCACCATTTACTACACAGTGCGTGGCCAAGAGATCGACGACGAACCTGACTACGAGCAGGCCGCCGAGGCGCTCAACCGTGCTCGCGGGCAGATCCGCAAGATCGTGGGAGATCAGCTTTCGGTTCGGTTCACGCCGACCATCTCGTTTGAGCGCGATACCGTGCCGGAAGCTTCCGCGCACATGGAGGAGCTGCTCAACCGTGCACGCGCGCGTGACGAGGAGCTAGCAAAGCTGCGCGCAAATGCGAAGCCGGCTGGCGATGCTGACCCGTACAAGCGCTCCGGTGAAGGGGAGTAGTGCCCTGAACAGCCAGCTGTTTGCGGAGCATGCTCCGCTATTTGCCGAGGTTGCCGAGCGTATCCGCGCTGCGGACCGCGTCAACGTGGTCGCACACATCAACCCCGATGCGGATGCGATCGGGTCGGCGTGTGCGCTCGCAAAGGGGCTCACGGCGCTTGGTATCGACAACGACGTTTACATTGGCCAGCCGTTGCCGCACCCGGCGAATATGCGCACTATCCCGGGAGTCGATGAGATCATCTACGGCGAAACTCTGCCGGAGGATGGCCTTGTTGTCACCGTGGATTGTGCCTCCGCAGATCGCACAGGAGCATTCCTGATTGATGTTACGGATAACCCGTCGCGCGTTGTTGTCATCGATCACCACAACACCAACCCCGGTTTCGGCGACATGAATTTGATCGTCGAGTCCGAATCGACCACAACGATGATCCGCGAGTTGCTTGATCATCTTGGGGTGGAGCTTGACGAGGACATCGCGTACTGCCTGTACGCGGGCTTGGTCACCGACACCGGCAGCTTCCGGTGGGGCACACCGAGGATGCACCGTTTGGCCGCGGAGCTGATGGGCTACGGCCTGAATACTCGCCAGATTGCGCTGGACCTGATGGACACGATGAGTGCGACTGACCTCCAGCTCATGGGCGCGGTGTTGGCGGAAACCCAGATCATTCCGGTCAAGGGGCTCTCCGTTGCAGTGCTCACCATTCCCACGGGGTTGTTAGCGCGCATGAGCCAGCCAACGGTCGAGGCGATCATCGACTACGCCCGTGCCCTTGAAGGCACCGACGTCGGCGTGGTGTTGAAGCAGTACAGCAGCAAGCATTGGGCGATGTCGCTGCGTTCTACGGTGCTGAACGTTTCAACCGTCGCGCGCTCTCTTGGCGGTGGCGGACACAAGGCAGCAGCGGGGTACTCGGCCACCGGTTCGCGCTCTGAGGTCGTCCGCGACCTGCTCGACGCGTTGCCAGAACCCGCCGACCGATGAGGGGCGCGGACGCTGCCCGCACACCAACCGCGCGGGATATCTTGATGCTCGCGCTGCCCGCGCTCGGCGTGCTGGCAGCCAACCCGCTGTACCTGTTGCTGGATACCGCTGTCGTTGGCAGGCTCGGCACCGCGCAGCTGGCTGCACTCGCTGCAGGCGCTGCCATCCAGTCGACCGTGACAACCCAATTAACGTTTTTGTCCTATGGCACGACGGCGCGAAGCTCGCGGTTTTATGGTGCCGGAAAACGCGATCAGGCAGTCGAGGAAGGTGTACAAGCTACCTGGGTAGCGCTCGGGGTCGGCGCGATCTTGGCGCTGATTGTGTGGGTGTTCGCCCAACCGTTGGCGATGGCGCTTGCAGGTGACGTTGACACGAGTGTGCGCGCTGCGTCCTGGATGCGTGTGTCCGCATTCGCCATCCCGATGACGCTGATCATCATGGCCGGAAATGGCTGGATGCGCGGCGTGCAAAATACGCGATTGCCGTTCTACTTAACGCTGTGTGGCCTCATTCCCGGCGCGATCTCGTTGCCGTTATTGGTGAACCAGTACGGGCTTGTGGGCTCCGCGATATCCAACGTGATTGGCATGGGGATCACATCAACGTTGTTCGTGGTGTTCCTGATCAGGGAGCACCGGACGTCGGGCCGGGGCTGGGCGCCGCAGTGGTCGGTGATTTCCAAGCAGCTCGTGTTAGGCCGCGACCTGATTTTGCGGTCGTTATCGTTTCAAGTCTCGTTGCTGACCGCTGCTGCAGTTGCTGGTCGCTTCGGCGTGGTTGCGCTTGCTGCTCACCAGTTGATGCTGCAGCTGTGGAACTTCCTCACACTCGTGCTTGATTCGCTGGCTATTGCGGCGCAGACCCTGACCGGCTCGGCTTTGGGGCGGGCAGGGGCGCAGGACGCACGCGCCGTTGGTGAGCACGCATTGAAGTACTCGATGGTCTTCGCGGTCGTGCTGGCCGTGGTGTTCGCGTTGTTCCGTGAGCCGATTCTGGGTTTGTTTACGCAGGATCAGGCGGTCGTCGATACGCTGCAGCTGCCGTGGCTGTTGTTTATCGCCATGATCATCGCCGGGGGAGCGGTGTTTGCGCTCGACGGTGTGCTGCTTGGTGCGGCGGATGCGGCGTACCTGCGCAACCTGACACTGTTTTCGCTGCTCGGGGTTGCGCTGCCGATCATCATCGCTTCCGGTTTCTTTGGCTGGGGCCTGACCGGTATTTGGGTCGGACAACTCGGCCAAGTCCTTGTGCGCCTCGTAGGTGTAGTGCACAGGTTCCGTTCCATGCGATGGGCAGTGACAAGCGGTGATGGTAGGAATGACGCATGACCACGACACTCTGGGCAGTCAGCGACCTGCACGCCGCAGTGAAGCTCAACGGCCCAAAAATCGACGACATCCAGCCTACTGACCCGTCTGACTGGCTCATCGTCGCTGGCGACGTGGCCGAACGGTTCGAACTCATCGTTGAAGTGATGACAGAACTGGCCAGTCGGTTCGACACCGTCATCTGGGTGCCCGGCAACCACGAGCTATTTTGCCGTTCTGCGGACAGGTACCGCGGCCGAGAAAAGTACGCCATGCTGGTTCAAGCGATGCGCGCTATCGGTGTGATTACCCCGGAAGATCGCTATCCGGTGTTCGGCGGAGTGACCATCGCGCCGCTATTTACGCTGTACGACTATTCGTTCCGCAGCAGGGAAATGACTGTCGACGAAGCCCTGCAGGCCGCCCACGACAACAACGTGGTGATGACAGACGAGTTTGCCATCGCACCATTTGTGGATATCCGTGGCTGGTGCTGGGACCGTTTGGCCTACACCACCAAACGCTTATCCCGCATTAGCGGGCCGACGATTCTGGTCAACCACTGGCCGCTGGTGCAGGAGCCGGTGCAGCGCATGATGTGGTCTGAAATCGCCCTGTGGTGCGGGACCCGGCACACCAGGACATGGCCCAAGCGCTACAACGCGCAGGCAGTGGTGTACGGTCACCTGCACATGCCGGGGGTGACCAAGGTCGATGGCGTCGACCACATTGAGGTTTCCCTGGGCTATCCGCGCGAGTGGCGCCACCACCCGTCCACGCGGCAATTCCCGTACCCGGTCATGGAGGTTGAATAGTGATGCAAGATATTTCGCTGTTTCCTCCAGAAGCACGCTGCGTCTTTTTACTTACCGACGACGCCGGCGACCTCACCCGCTACGACCACCTCCACCCGGCAGAGCGCCAGGAAGTAAAGACTGCGGTGGACCTGCGCAAGGGAGAGTTCGGCGATGCCCGCTGGTGCGCACACCAGGCACTGCGCGAACTGGGCGTGGAATCTGCAGGTGCAATCCTGCGTGGGGAACGCGGTATGCCGTTGTGGCCAGAGGGGTTTACCGGCTCGCTGACCCATACCGATGGCCTGCGCGCCGCTGTCGCAGCACCAACCCGGTACGTACTGTCGATGGGGCTCGATGCGGAGCCGGCAGAATCGCTGCCAGACGGGGTGCTGGAGTCGATTGCCAGTGATACTGAGATCGCGATGGTCAACGGCATGCGTGAGCAGGGGCAGCAATGGGCCGACCGGCTGCTGTTTTGCGCCAAGGAAGCGACCTACAAGTGCTGGTTTCCGATGACACGGCGTTGGCTAGATTTCGACGAAGCCGAAATTGAGTTGCGCGCCGACGGCACGTTTGTCTCGCAGCTCCTCGCCCGTCCCGCGCCGGTGCCGGTGTTTGAGGGCCGCTGGGTGGTCCGTGGTGGCTACGTGGTGGCTTCCACGTACGTGCGCTAAGAGCTAAAGCGTGGATGGCCGCGCCACAAACACCGTGGCTAGGCGCTTGCCCTGCTCTTTCACTAGGGCGACTGCTTTGCCGTCTGGTCCGACGGCGGCGTGCACGCCCTTCAAACCGCGCGGCTCGAGCCATTTGCCCATGGAGAGCGCCGCGTATTCATCAGTAGTGACATCAAGCACCGGCCACGAGCGGGTCAGTGTCTCATCCATGGTCAGTGACAACACAGCATTGTCTTCCAACGCGTCGAGGGGGTGGGCGTCGTCGATGGAGAATGGGCCGACGGAGGTTCGTCGCAAAGCAATCAAATGCCCGCCAACCCCCAACGCCGCGCCGAGGTCGCGGCCCAGCGAGCGGATATAGGTGCCGGAGGAACAATGCACGCGGGCGTCGATGTCGACGACGCCATCGTGGTGGCGGATCTCGCTGACATCGAAAGCGTGGACGGTCACGGGGCGGGGAGGAATGGTGACCTCCTCACCGGCGCGCACCAGTTCGTGGGCTCGGCGCCCATCGATCTTGATCGCGGACACCTTCGACGGAACCTGCGTGATATCGCCGGTCAGCAGTGCGATCTGCTCGTGGATCGCGTCGTCGGTAACCGCGGACGCGTCGTGCGTTTCGGTGATCTCGCCCTCCGCATCGTCTGTGGTCGTGGACGCACCGAGGCGGATCGTCGTTTCGTAGACCTTGTCCTCTGCGACCAGGTGCGCCAGCAGCTTCGTGCCGCGCTCAATGCCTGCGACAAGCACGCCCGTGGCCATCGGGTCGAGCGTGCCAGCGTGGCCAACCTTGCGCGTGCCAAAGAAGCGGCGCAGTCGCGCGACCACGTCATGACTCGTCAAGCCCTGAGGCTTATCGACGACAACAATGCCGGACTTTTCGAGGGGATCGTTCATGGTTCTGAAGTATGCCGTACTGTGTCCTCCGTGGATATTTTGCGTGGCCTCGACGCAGTGCCGGAAACATTTGGCGAGCCTGGTGGCACCGTCGTCACTATCGGCGTCTTTGACGGTGTGCACAGAGGCCACCAACTGCTGATCTCGAAGGCCGTGGATACCGCACGTGAACTCGGTGTGCCGAGCGTGGTCATGACCTTTGACCCGCACCCCGTGACGGTATTCGCACCAGGTCACACGCCTGCGGCGCTGATGTCGCTTGAGGAGCGCGCCCGCCACATCGCTGAGTTGGGCGTGGACTACTTGCTTGTCATTGATTTCCGGCACGAGCTCGGCGGGGTTTCGCCCGAGGGGTACGTGGAGGATGTCCTCGTGGGCAAACTGCGCGCCCGCCACGTGCTGGTGGGGGAGAATTTCACCTTTGGAAAAGATGCCGCAGGTACCGCTACAACCATGGCGCAGCTAGGGGAGCGCGCAGGCATCGACGTGACGATTGTGCGATTGCTTTCCGACGGCGGCGTCAAGGTCTGCTCCACCGCCATCCGCGACGAACTCTCCGGCGGAAACGTACAAACGGCGACCGACTACATGGGACGGCCGTTCTCTGTGATCGCACCGATTGAACGTGGTGCCGGCCGTGGCGGCAAGGAACTGGGATACCCGACGGCCAACCAGTACGCATCCGATGCGGCCGCGATCCCGGCTGACGGTGTCTACGCGGGCTGGCTCACCATCATCGACGACGCCCCCATCGACGGCGACATGGAACCCGGCGTGCGCTACCCAGCGGCGATCTCCGTGGGGACGAACCCCACGTTTGGCGACAACCGGCGCAGCGTTGAGTCGTTTGTGCTCGACCGCGACGCCGACCTGTACGGGCGGATGGCCCGAGTGGAGTTCGTGGGCAAGGTTCGCGACATGGTCAAGTTTGACTCCGTTGAGGAATTACTTGAGCACATGGCGCGCGATGTGGCCACCACCCGCGATATTCTCGGTGCATGACCACGAAGCTGATCCTGGACCTAGACACCGGCATCGACGATGCCCTGGCACTGGCGTACGCACTCGCGTCGCCCGAAGTAGAACTCATCGGCGTGACCTGCACCTACGGCAACGTGGTTGTCGAGGATTCAGTGCGCAACACCCTCGCCATCTTGGAGCTGTTTGGCCGCACAGACATTCCGGTGTTCGCAGGCCCAGACCACGCGCGCGCGAAGGACTCCTTCGAGGTCCAGGAGATCTCCGCGTTCATCCACGGCAAAAATGGCATTGGCGAGGTGGAGATCCCTGATCCGACGCGTCAGGTGGAATCGACGTCTGCGGTGGACTTCCTCGTCGAATCGGTTACGGCGTACGGCGATGACCTCATCATCGTGCCCACAGGCCCGTCCACCACAATCGCGGCAGCGGTCGAGGCATCCAACGTGTTCCGTGAAAATGCCAACATCGTGATGATGGGCGGCGCGCTCACCGTCCCAGGCAACGTCACCGCCTGGTCCGAAGCGAACATCAACCAGGACCCCGAAGCAACCGACCTGCTGTTCCGCCAGCTGCGCAACGTCACCATGATCGGTCTCGACGTCACGCTACAAACCCTGTTGACCACCAAAGAAACCGCGACGTGGGCCGAATTGGGCACCACCGGTGGCACATTCCTGGCCGACATCACGAACTACTACATCGACGCCTACAAGACCACCTCGCCACACCTTGGCGGCTGCGGACTGCACGACCCGTTGGCGGTTGCCGTGGCTATCCAGCCGGGTTTGGTGGACACGCTTGGCATCAACATGAAGGTGGACACCGAGGGCGAGACGCGTGGGCGCACGATTGGCGACGAAACCCGCCTGAACGACCCGGACAAGTCCGCCGCAGTGGCCGTCACGGTAGACACCGCAGGTTTTCTCGAGGAGTTCATGCGACGTCTGACGAGTTTGGCGCAGTCCACGCCGGTCGTGTAACCTCTTTGAGGTCTTGCGCCAGACGACTGTGGTTCGCGGCAGTTATGGTGCAGCACAGACTTTTTCCGTAGAACGCGAACTGAAACAACCAAGGAGCACCTCATGGCACTGTCCACTGAGAAGAAGGCCGAAATCCTCAAGGAGTACGGCATCCACGAGACCGACACCGGTTCCACCGAGGCACAGGTTGCGCTGCTCACCGCGCGTATCAACAACCTGACCGAGCACCTGAAGGACCACCAGCACGATCACCACTCTCGTCGTGGCCTGCTGCTGCTCGTTGGTCGTCGTCGTGGTCTGCTGAAGTACCTGCGCGAGAACAATGTTGATCGCTACCGTGATCTCATTGCCCGTCTGGGTCTTCGTCGCTAAGCAATAGCGCAAAAAATAACGCCTCACCTGCACGGTGGGGCGTTTTTTGCTATTATTGCTGCCCGTTGCAAGAACACCTATGACATGGCGGCACCGATGATCGCCAACACGCCTTCGAAGGAGAGGGATCTTTTGCGCAACTTTAAGCCAAACAACTCGTTTGATGTCCACGTAGATGAAGACTTCGGAGTCACCGAAGCGGTTGCCACGCTGGATAACGGCGACTTCGGCACCCGCACCATTCGTTTCGAGACCGGCCAGCTCGCGCGCCAGGCCGACGGTTCCGTCACCACGTACCTCGACGAAGAGACCATGATGCTGGCCACCACCACCGCATCCAACCAGCCGCGCGAAGGATTCGATTTCTTCCCGCTGACCGTTGACGTTGAAGAGCGCATGTACGCCGCGGGCAAGATCCCGGGTTCGTTCTTCCGCCGCGAGGGTCGCCCGTCTACCCAGGCGATCCTGGCATGCCGCCTGATTGACCGCCCGCTGCGCCCGACCTTTGTTAAGGGCCTGCGTAACGAGGTGCAGGTTGTCATCACGGTGCTGTCGCAGCACCCGGAGGAGTACTACGACGTCGTCGCCATCAACGGTGCGTCCGCCGCGACGCAGCTTTCCGGCCTGCCGGTGTCCGGCCCGGTTGGTGGCGTGCGCATGGCACTGCTTGCCGACGATAAGCACCCCGAGGGCCAGTGGGTCGCATTCCCGAACTATGAGCAGCACGAGCGTTGCCTGTTCGAAATGGTCGTTGCTGGCCGCATGGTTGAGCGCAAGCGTGGCCGCAAGACCGAGGAAGATGTCGCCATCATGATGGTGGAGGCTGGCGCCGGCGTGAACGTGGTCGAGCAGATCAAGAAGGGCTACCCAGCCCCGACTGAGAAGACCGTTGCAGAAGGTCTCGAGGCTGCCAAGCCGTACATCGAGACCCTGTGCCGTGCGCAGCGTGCGCTTACCAGCGAGGTTTCCACCGAGCAGAAGGAATTCCCGCTCTTCCCGGCGTACTCCGAGAAGGTGTTCAAGGCCGTTGAGAAGAAGGCTGCGAAGAAGCTGGCCAAGCTGATGACCATTGCATCGAAGGCTGAGCGTGAGAACGCCACCAACGAGTACATGGAAGACATCGAGGAAGATCTGTTCGACTCCTTCGATATCGACGATGACGAGCGCGAGGAGCGCGACGCAGCATCGAAGGAAATCCGCGCCGCGTACAACGCATTGCAGAAGCAGATCGTGCGCGAGAAGATCCTCACCGAGGGCTTCCGTATCGACGGCCGCGGCGTGACCGATATCCGCGACCTCGGCGTCGAGGTGGAGCTCATCCCGCGTGCCCACGGCTCTGCGTTGTTCGAGCGTGGCGAGACCCAGATTCTCGGCGTGACCACCCTGGACATGCTGAAGATGGAGCAGCACCTCGACTCGCTGCACCCGGAGGAGTCCAAGCGCTACATCCACCACTACAACTTCCCGCCGTACTCCACTGGTGAGACCGGACGCGTCGGCTCTCCGAAGCGCCGCGAAATCGGCCACGGTGCGCTCGCCGAGCGTGCCCTTGAGCCGGTGATCCCGTCGCGTGAGGCGTTCCCGTACACGATCCGTCAGGTTTCCGAGGCGCTCGGTTCTAACGGCTCGACCTCGATGGGATCCGTGTGTGCTTCCACGCTGTCGCTGTACAACGCTGGTGTGCCGCTGGCAGCACCGGTTGCGGGTATCGCGATGGGTCTGGTCTCCGGCGAGGTCAACGGTGAAACCGAATACGTTGCGTTGACCGACATCCTCGGTGCCGAAGACGCGTTCGGCGACATGGACTTTAAGGTCGCCGGTACCCGCGAGTTCATCACCGCCCTGCAGCTAGACACCAAGCTCGACGGCATTCCGTCCAGCGTTCTTGCAGATGCGCTGAACCAGGCCCGCGACGCCCGCGAGGCTATCCTGGACACCATGGCTGAGGTCATCGACGGCCCGGACGAGATGAACCCGCTCGCACCGAAGATCACCACCGTGAAGATCCCGGTATCCAAGATCGGCGAGCTGATCGGCCCGAAGGGCAAGACCATCAACCAGATCACCGAGGACACCGGCGCAGACATCTCCATCGAGGACGATGGCACCGTGTTCGTCTCCGCCACCTCTGGTGAGGCTGCCGACGCCGCGATTGAGAAGGTCAATGCGATCGCGAACCCGCAGATGCCGAAGGTGGGCGAGCGCTACCTGGGCACCGTGGTCAAGACCGTGGCGTTCGGCGCGTTCGTGTCCATCACCCCGGGCACCGATGGCCTGATCCACATCTCCAACCTGGGTGGTAACACCCGTGTGGAGAAGGTCGAGGACGTCATCAACGTCGGCGACAAGGTCGAGGTTGAGATCCGCGACATCGATAACCGTGGCAAGATCTCGCTTGTCCCGGTGGAGGATAACGCGTAGTTTTTCGCAAACATTATGGGCGCTTCCCAGTTGGGGAAGCGCCCGTTTTGTCTTGCTAGGGCAGAAGACGCAACCTTTTGCCAAGCGCCAGTGCCGAGGTCATGAGCGGGCCGTAGAGCCTCTTCGGCATTGCGTGTGGGCCGCGCATAGTCACGATGCGTTGCTGTGCGATGTTTTTCACCTCGGTGTACTTGGTCATCCCGTCGCGTCCGTGGCGCCGGCCCATCCCGGATTCCTTTACCCCGCCCAGCGGGGTTGCCATCGAGCCCCATGTAGCGGCGTAGCCGTCGTTGATCGTCACGCTGCCGGCTTCAACGCGGCGCGCGATCTCCCAGGCGGTGTGCGGGGATGCAAACACGGAGGCGTTAAGTCCGTAGGGGAGGGCGTTGGCCAGATCGATCGCCTCATCGACGCTGCCCACACGCTGGACATACACGACGGGGCCGAACACCTCTTCCTCACGCAGGTTCGCGTCAGCGGGTAGGTCTGCGAGAACGGTAGGCGCGAAGTGGAGAGGGCCAACATCGGGGCGAGGTGTGCCACCGGTGACCACCCGTGCACCCTTCGCTACGGCGTCGTCGACGTAGGTCTGCACCCGTTTGAGCTGGGTGTCGTCGATAAGCGAGCCCATGTCATAGTCCCAGTTCAGTCCCTTGCCCAAGGTGAGTGATTCGGTGGCGTGGGTGAACGCGTGCAGGAAGTCGTCGTAAATGTCTGTGTGGACGTAGATGCGTTCGATGGACACACACAACTGACCCGCGTTGGAGAAGCACGCGATAGCCATCGTGCGCGCGTGCTTTTGTACGTCGGCGTCCGGCGCGACGATCATCGTGTTTTTGCCGCCGAGTTCCGCGGAATAGCCGATGAGCCGTTCGCCGACAGTGCGGCCCAGTTTCTTGCCGGTGGCGGTGGAGCCGGTGAACATCAGGTAGTCGCACCGCTCGGCTATCGCACCGCCGACTTTTTGGCCGGAGCCTGTCACGACTTGGAACACGTCCGCTGGAAGGCCAGCCTCCACGATCAGTTGCTTGACGACGAGACACGAAAACGGCGTCTTCGAATCCGGCTTCGCCACCACAGCGTTGCCAGCGATAAGAGCCGGGATGGCATCAGAAATAGCCAGGGAAAGCGGATAGTTCCACGGACTGATCTGCCCCACAACACCAACAGGGACGCGTTGTTCCCGCGCACGGGTGAGCAGTGGCAGTGCCCCCGGGCGTCGTTTCTCTGAGAGGAACGTCGCTGCGTTGCGGGCGTAGTACCGGGCATTATTGAGCACGTCGAGCACTTCGTCGAACGCTGCCGTTCGGTCCTTGCCGGTCTCGAGCTGCACGATGTCCGCCAGCACGTCGCGGTGCCGGTAGACCAGCGAATGGAACGCGTCAAACACCGCGGTGCGATCCGCCAGGCTGCGCTCCGCCCACGCACGCTGCGCCACACGGGCGCGGCGAAACGCTTCATCCACGTCGTCTGTGGTGCCTGCGGGGACGGTGCCGAGGGGCTCGTCGATAAGCGGAGATGCGACGGAGATCACCTCGCCGCCGTGGTTCGTCGTCAGGGCGACGAGCTCGCTCTGAAGGTGTGCGGGCAGTGGTTGTTCGCGGAGGCGTTTTGGCAGCATAACGCCGATGCTAGACGGGGCAACCGCCGGACGTTGCGTCTTGGCTCTTCGGAGAGTACGGGGTGATCAGTTTCGGTTCCTTGTACTTGCCGGAGATCATGCCGTTTTTGATCATCAGCGAGCGCCCTGGCTCCATGTAGCGCTTGTCCTCAGGCAGGATTTTGAACACACTGCGGATGAACCTTGCGATTCGGTTGAAGCGGCGCTGGTCGCGGTGCGTCCACTCAAGGTCGAGGATCTGGCGCTCCTTGTCGTTGAGCGTGCCCACCGTCAGCCAAATCACGCTGCGCATGATCGGCTTCCAGATGACCTTCCACACAGCCTCGGGGACACCATCCGGCGCCTTTACCGGTTCGACGCGGGCGGTACGCAGCGCGAAATCGACCGTATCGTTGCGCTCAAGCACGGTGTCTTCCATCTCTTCGATGTAGGCGATCAGGTCGTCGTAGTTGTCAATGACAGGGCGCTCGGACAGGCCGTACATGTCCCACCAGGTCACGCCCTCGCGCACGATCTGGTCTTTCTCCGCGTGGGTAAACGGGGTCCCGAACAGTTCCTGAGCGAGGATGACACGGTAGACGAATGTTGCGTGTGCCCACCAGTAGGTTTCTGGGTTGAGCGAGTGGTAGCGCTTGCCGTCGCGGAGCTTGCCCTTGATATCTACGTGGTAATCGCGGATTTGTTTACCGATCACGTCCTGGTCGTCGTAAATCGACGCGATGATTTGCGGGGTGGAGCGCTCAAGGCGTGCGAAAGGCTCCTCGAAAAACTTCGAGTGATCCAGCAGTGACTGGCCGATGGCTGGGTGCATATTCTGCAGCACGCCGGTGTAGCCGCGCAGGAGTTGAATGCGGTTGTCGGCGCCCCATTTCCACAGCAGCGAGTCAGGGCCGAGCGGTGCGCGTTTTACGTCGCGCTTGCCGGTTTTGACACTGCCGTCGAGCAGGTCGTCGAAGCTATCGGATGGCTGTGGCCTTGGCATGGTGTGAAGCGTAACACAATCACGCTCTCCCTTGACCTGTCTCACTGGAAGTTTCTTCCGAATCGTCACGATGGCCGAGCAATTCTTCGCGACGATTCCACGTAAACAATCCGGCAAGCGGCGAGATACCGAAAAGCAGGCCCCAGCGGCGCTTGGCGTCGTCGTCAAGATCGCTGCGCTGAATCTCGCGCAACTTGCGCCACAAGACGAACAACCCAAGGACACTCACCCCGATGACGAAGGCGAGCCCAAGCCACGATGTGGCGTTCATTACTTCTGAAAGTCCACGACGATGCGGGTCGGGTTTTCAAGCACGCTGAGCTTGTACGGGCGCTGCTTGTCCAAACCGACAACGTACTGGGCGTCCGCTTCGTACACGCCGCCGTCCGCGATCTCCGTGATGCTGCCGGCCGCAACGCCGGCGGGGCTGGACTTAGCCAAGACTGCCTCATCTGCAGACATGCTTAGCGGCACACCCTGGATGATCAGCGTGAAGTACGCATTACCGGCGGGTTTCAGTGGGAGCCCGGAAGCCTGCTGGCGCGGGTCGGTGTCGTACCCGGCGATCACGCTCGGCGAACCGGTGCCAGACAGTTCCACTACGAGGCGGTCGTATCCCTCGTGCGAACCAGCACGCACGTCTTCGATCATCATCTCGGCGAGTTGCTCGGACTGGATGTGTGTGTCTTCGAGCGAGAACCCATCTTTGGTGGGTGGCTCTACGGGGGCAGCTGCTGCGGCGGGGGAGACGTCAGTGGTCGTCGCCGCTTCGCTCGAGGTAGCGGTCGTGCTCTGCGACGTTGGTGCTGTAACGGTGGCGTCGGTATTGGAATCAGTGCCGGTGTCGTTGTCCGCAGAGCACGCGCCGAGCAGCAGCGCCGCAATGGCACCCGGGATAAGTAGTGTCGTGTGGCGTTTCATAGTCGCCCAGCTTAGGTGGCGCTACCATTGCGGGCGAGCGAAAGAAAGGATGCACATGATCAAGGTTGGAGTGCTTGGCGCACAGGGCAAGGTCGGCTCGGCAGTCGTCGCCGGGGTGAAGAAGGCGGACGATCTCGAGCTGGCGGTGGAGATCAACAAGGGGGACTCGCTACAAACGCTTGTCGACGAAGGCGTCGACGTCATCGTCGATTTCACCACCCCGAACGCGGTGATGGACAACCTGGAGTTCTGCATTAACAACGGCATCCACTGCGTTGTTGGCACGACTGGCTTCGACGATGCCCGCTACCAGCAGGTCCGCGACTGGTGCGCCGCCAACGAGGGCGTCGGCGTGCTCATCGCTCCGAACTTCGCCATCTCTGCGGTACTCACCATGGCGTTTGCCCGCCAGGCGGCGCCATTCTTCGAGTCGGCGGAGGTCGTCGAGTTCCACCACCCGAACAAACTCGACGCGCCGAGCGGCACCGCGGTCAAGACAGCGCAGGGGATTGCGCAGGCCCGCAAGGAAGCCGGCATGGGCACCATGCCGGACGCAACCGAGCAAGCACTCGACGGCTCCCGCGGCGCCGATGTCGATGGTGTGCCCGTCCACGCGGTACGCATGCAGGGCATGGTCGCGCACGAAGAGGTCATTTTCGGCACCACCGATCAGTCACTGACCATCCGTCAGGACTCTTACGGCCGTGAATCCTTCGTCCCAGGTGTTTTGACTGGTGTGCGCGAAGTGGCCAACCGCCCAGGTCTGACGATCGGCCTCGACGAGTACCTCGGGCTCTAAATGCGTGCCGAACTCGTCGCCGCAACCGCCCTGCGCAACACCCGCCCCGCAGGCGGCACCGATGTCACCGACGCAGAGGCGGTTATCGCGCACGCCGCAATGTCGTCCCACGGCGCCGAAACAGTGCTGCGCAGGCTTATCGACGACGACCGCACCGACCTTCTCGCCCACGCCAGCGCCACCCTCCACGTGTACGGGGTATCGCGCGCCGCGGCAGAAATCATCCATGCACACCCCGGTTTCGCGGTGAGCCTGCGTGACGACGACGGCGCGGTCGTCCCACACCTCATCGCGGAAGACGAGGACCTCGTCAACCTGTTTGACACCGCCATCGAACACATTGCATTCATCCGCCAAGAACTCCTCGACGGTCTCGAGCACGTGCTTGTCGACGACCCCAACCTGCTCTCTCGGCGCAAACGAGCCGCCGAAGCAGCCCGTTCTCTTTTGCCGTTAGCCACCGCAACGCAACTGGTAATCACGGGGTCGTACGGGGCGTGGCGTGGTTTCGTCGAAAAGCACAGCGGAAAATATGAAGACAAAGAAATCAGAATGATCGCACGCGCGTGCCTCGATGTGCTCCAGCCGGAAGCACCCTTGGTGTTTGAAGATTTGGCGGCAGGGGAACGTCGATAAGCACATACGTGTCAATAGGAGGTATTCTTCTTGCTCATGGGCTCATCATGCAAAGTTGATACAGGTGCCAACACATTCGGCACCGTCTGCGTCGCCATGGTTACGCCGTTTGATTCCGACGGCAACCTCGACCTCGCCGCAGGACGTCGGCTTGCTGCCCACCTTGTAGAAAACGGAATCGACACACTCGTCCTCGCCGGAACCACCGGCGAATCCCCAACAACCAGCGCAGAAGAAAAAGTTGAGCTGCTCAAAGCAGTGCGCGAAGAAGTTGGCACCAACGCAAAAATCGTCGCTGGAGCCGGCTCCAACAACACCCGCCACGCAGTCACGCTGGCACAACAAGCTGCAGACGCGGGCGCAGACGCCCTGCTCGCAGTCACCCCGTACTACTCCAAGCCCTCACAGGCCGGAGTAGTCGCGCACTTCAAAGCAATCGCAGCCGCAACCGACCTACCCGTCTGCCTCTACGACATCCCGGGACGCTCCGGGATCCCCATCACTGCCGAATCGATCCGCGAACTCGCCGAGGTCGACAACATTCAGGCAATGAAAGACGCCCGCGGCGACCTCTTCGAAGCCGCAGGGCTCATCCAAGAGACAGGCCTGGCGTGGTACTCAGGCGACGACCCGCTCAACCTGCCCTGGCTCACACTCGGCGCAACCGGAGTTATCTCCGTCGTCGGACACGCAGCACCACAAGCGCTGCGGGGACTCGTGGACGCATTCGAGGCTGGCGACCTCACCCGCGCACGGGAAATCAACGCCAACGTACTCAACGTCCTCGCACGGCAGCAGGCCGAGCTGGGTGGCGTGACATTTGCAAAAGCAGCTCTGCGACTGCAGGGCATCGAAGTGGGAGACCCGCGCCTGCCTGTCGCACCAGCGACAGCCGATCAGGTCAAGCGGCTCCAAGAAGATATGAAACAGGCTGGAGTCCTATAAATATGAACGAACCCCGCAACCGCGCCCGTAAGGTGACGCGCAAGGCAGGACCCCCGGAACCGGCTGATCAACAGCCGGTCTTCCAAGCTCCGGAGACCCCGGACACAAACGCACAGAAGAACACCGCCGATAATGGCGGCGACGCGGGCCGTGATGGCGGTCGCGACGGTGGTCGCAATGGCGGCGAAAGGCCGCGCGGCAACCGTGGTGGTAACGGCGGCAACAACGGTGGTGGCGGCAACGGTGGTGGCAGCAGCCGAAACCGTCGCCGTGGCCGTGGTCGCGGTGGCAACCAGGGCGGCGGTCGTCGCAACCCGGTGAAGGGAATGCAAGGCGCCGATCTGACCAAGCGCTTGCCAGCCCCGCCGAAACTGGCCAAGGACACCCTGCGTATCTACGCACTTGGTGGCATTTCCGAAATCGGCCGCAACATGACGGTCTTCGAATACAACGGCCGTCTGCTTATCGTGGACTGTGGCGTGCTGTTCCCGAACTCCGACGAGCCGGGCGTGGACCTGGTCCTGCCGGACTTCGGCCCGATTGAGAACAAGCTGGACAAGATCGACGCGCTCATCGTCACCCACGGCCACGAAGACCACATCGGTGCGATCCCGTGGCTGCTGAAGCTGCGCCACGACATCCCGATCTACTCGTCCAAGTTCACCAACGCCCTGATCAAGGCAAAGACGCAGGAGCACCGCCAGCGTCCGAAGCTCAACGACGTGAACAAGGACTCCGAGGTCACCGTCGGCCCGTTCCGCCTGCGCTTCTGGCACGTCAACCACTCCATTCCGGAGTGCCTCGGCGTGTCCATCAAGACCGGTGCCGGACACGTCGTGATGACCGGCGACGTCAAGGTTGACCAGACCCCGTACGACGGCAAGCCGACCGACCTGCCGGCCCTGTCGCGTCTTGGCGACGAGGGCATCGACCTGTTCATGTGTGACTCCACCAACGCCACCATCCCGGGCATCTCCGCCTCTGAGGCGGGTATTGAGGAGACGCTGATCCGCCTCGTCGGTAATGCTCGCCAGCGCGTTGTCATTGCCTCGTTCGCCTCCAACGTTGCACGTGTGCAGATGGCGGTCAACGCCGCTGTGGCCAACAACCGCAAGGTTGCCTTCAACGGCCGATCCATGCTCCGCAACATGGAGATTGCGGAGAAGATGAACCTGCTCAAGGCTCCGAAGGGCACGATCATTCCGATCGAAGAAGCCGCGAAGATGGCTCCGCACAAGACGCTGCTGATCACCACAGGTACGCAGGGTGAGCCGATGGCGGCACTGTCGCGCATGTCTCGCCGCGAGCACCGTCAGATCACCATCCATGACGGCGACACGATCATCCTGTCGTCCTCGCTCATTCCGGGCAACGAGGAGGCCGTGTTTGCGGTGATTAACAACCTCGCCCAGATCGGTGCGAACGTGATCACCAACGCTGAGGCGCACGTTCACGCGTCCGGCCACGGCTACGCTGGCGAGCTGCTTGCGCTGTACAACGCAGCACGCCCGCGCAACGCCATGCCGGTGCACGGCGAATGGCGTCACATGCGCGCGAACAAGGAGCTCGCGATCTCTACTGGTGTGAAGCCGAATAACACGGCGCTTGCCCAGAATGGTGTTGTCGTCGATATGCACAAGGGCAACATCAAGGTTGCCGGCCAGTACCAGGTGGGCCAGCTCTACGTTGACGGCGTGACCATGGGTGACGTCGACCCGGACGTGTTGGCGGATCGTACGTCGCTGGCATCCGGCGGTGTCGTGTCGATTACCTGTGTTATCGACGACGCCACGGGTCGTCTCCTTGAAGCACCTCGCGTATCGACGACCGGCTACTCCGACGATGACCGCGACTTCAACAAGAAGGTCGTCGAAGGTGTTGAAGCCGTCATGGGTGACCTCGCTGCGGAAGGCGAGAACGATCCGTTCCGCATGGTGCAGCAGATCCGCCGCAAGGTCTCGCGCGCGATCGAGCAGAACTACAAGCGTCAGCCTGTGATCCTGCCGACCGTTGTGCCGATGTCGTCCGACAACCACATCGCGACTGAGGAGGAAATCGCCGCTACCCGCGAGTCCCGCTAGTTCGCTGCGTTAACCCCCAAATCGGGGTCTGGCCGTAACGCCGGGCCCCGATTTTGCTATTTCAGAGGTATGAAAAAGTCACTCGTAGCACTCACCGCCACCGCGACCCTTCTCACAGCCACGCCTGCACTTGCCGACGAGCGAGCACATCCGCTGCCGGAGGGGACACCGGTTCCGTACGATCCGGGCTACACCGGATACTGGATGAGCCACGACGTTGTGCGCCCTGGTGATAAGGACTACTACTCGGCTAATAACGATGCGATTCGCGTGCTGGGTCGTTTCGACGGCGACCAGATCCTGTGCGCACACTACAAAGGTGGCATGCAGGGGTGCTACGTCGAAGGTCAGACGGTCACCGATTTGGGTTACGGCGCGTCGGGTCGGGTCGTGACCACTGACAAGACGTGGGCGATGTTCGCACCTGTACTCCGAGTGTTCATCAATATCGAGCAGAATCTCTTTAGCGTGTTCCGGAGCGCGCAGCTGCTCTAAAAGCTCGTGGCTATGCTCGTTGGCATGTCTTTTGCACAACGAGAACGCTCACGTCTGGCCGAGTTGTTCCTTGAGGTAGGCCCTGATGCGCCCACCTTGAACGAAGGGTGGAACACCTTCGACTTGGCCGCACACCTGCTGATCCGCGAGTCGAAGCCCTTGGCGTTGCCGGGCATGTTCGTGGACGCACTGTCGGGTATGACGGAGAAGGAAACCTCAAAGGTGAAGGCCCGCCCATACACCGAGGTGGTGAACGAGTGGGCGGCCGGCCCGCCGGTGTGGATCAAGCCGTTCGATGCTGCAATGAACACTGCCGAGCACTTTATTCACCACGAGGATGTGCGCCGGGGTGGGGGAGAGGTGCGCCCGCGCGACTTTTCTCGCACGGTGAACGCGCAGCTTTTGGCGCTGGCGAAGCGCTTCGGCGCGATGACGTTGCGCAAGGCTCAAGCGCCCGTGATTCTGACACCGCCGGACCTGCCGCCGGTGACTCTCGGGGATAAGGCAGGGGTGGCACAGCGTGGCGACGACGTCGTGCGCGTCAGCGGGGCACCCGGCGAATTGCTGTTGTGGGTATCGGGTCGCAACGCTGCGGAGATTGAACTGACCGGCGCATTGGAAGCGCTCGATGGTCTGGATGTCAAGATTTAACGCTTGACACCGCGCCTCTGGTGTGGCGTATGGGGAAAATGTGACTTAAGGCGTTAGAGTTACACCCATGTCTGTCAAAAACACCGCACCGCGTAACTCGCGGTCTTCTTCACGCCGCTCGGCGGACGGCACCCGCTACGGCGGGCCGGTGTCGATGACACACCCGCCGACCTCTTCCACCGTGGCCGCCGACACTGCCGATGAGCGCGTCGGCTCTGCGTACAAAGTGGTCGGTAGTTCCCTCGGCGCCGCAGCCCGCGGCGTCGGTTCGTTTCTCCGGCGCGAGCCGCGCCACCATGAGCAGGAAGAAGAGAATCTGAGTACCTCACGCCGTCGCCCGCGACGCGACCAGTACGACGACCACGACGAGCTCGAGCAGCGTGACGACGACCCCACGCCGCGTTCCAGCACCTTCGAGCACCACGCCGACGCATGGGGTCTTGTACTTATCGGCCTCGCGGCCGTCATCGGCGGCTCAGTGTGGTTCGATGTTGCGGGCCCGGTCGGGGATTTGATCTCCACCGGCACGCACTGGTTGATCGGTGCGGGTGCGCTGATCCTGCCGGTCGTGCTCGTCGGCGTCGCTATTGCGCTCATGCTTAACGTGCGCGCGAGCGACGAGGTTCGCGCACGCGCCGCTCTGGGCTTCAGCATCATCGCAGTGGCGATGCTTGGCCTCATCCACGTGTTTGCCGGCAACCCTTCGGCATGGGAAGACCGCCGGATCGCTGGCGGCGCGATCGGTGCCTTCACCGGTGGTTTGCTCGCTGCTGGTTTTTCCTCGTTCGTTGCCGTGCCGCTGCTGGGCTTGATCGTGCTGTACGGCGCGCTCAAAGCGACAGGTATTACGGTGCGCGAGGCCTACGACTACGTCAAGGGCCTCGTTACCGGCATGCTCAACGCAGAAGACGATGAGGACGACGACCCGTACTCGCACGTCGACGCAGACCTCGATGACATTGCAGAAGGCCGCGACCGCCCACGCCCACGCGCGTCGCGTCCAGCGCCACGTCTGATGCCTCGTCCGCGCCGCCCGCGCACGCCGATGGAGAGTTACCCCACCAACGAGGACGAAGACGACGACCTGTTCGACTTCGCCGACGACCTTAACGACACCGACGACACCGACGACACCTCCGAACCAGAACCAGAACCGGAGGCGACCACGGTCGTTCCTCGTCCGAAGCGTCGCCCTGCACCGACGCCAGCGCCGGCACCAGCGCAGACGACCCGCGCCGACAACAACCCCAACGAGACGAAGGTGTTGGAGCGCCCGGAAGAGACGTCGGATCGTCGACAAGCAGTGGCCCCCGATGCCGTCGAGACCTCGCGCGAGCAGATGGCGAAAGCCATCGCCGCACGCTCCGGCATCGACGCCTCCAAGATCCCTGCAACCACCCCAAAGTCCGAAACCCAACCACCGGCACCGAAGCAGGTACGCAAGATCCCGCAGGGCGACTACACCCTGCCCTCAACCGACCTGCTCATCCCCGGCAACCCGCCGAAGACGCGCACCGAAGCCAACGACCGCATGATCGAAGCCATCACCGATGTCTTCGAAGAATTCAACGTCAACGCACAAGTCACCGGCTTCTCCCGCGGCCCGACAGTGACCCGTTACGAGGTCGAACTTGGCCCAGGTGTGAAGGTCTCCAAGATCACCAACCTGCAGTCCAACCTCGCCTATGCGGTGGCCACCGACAACGTCCGCCTGCTCACCCCGATCCCCGGCAAATCCGCCGTCGGCATCGAGGTACCCAACGCTGACCGCGAAATGGTGCGCCTGCGCGACGTGCTCGACGCACCGAACGTGGCGTCGCAGGACGATCCGATGCTCATCGGTCTGGGCAAGGACATCGAAGGCGACTTCATCGCGTCGTCGGTACAGAAGATGCCGCACCTGCTGGTTGCGGGTTCGACGGGTTCCGGTAAGTCAGCGTTCGTGAACTCCATGCTCATCTCGTTGCTCACGCGCGCCACCCCTGAGGAGGTCCGCCTCATCTTGGTGGACCCGAAGATGGTGGAACTGACCCCGTACGAGGGTATCCCGCACCTGATCACGCCGATTATCACTCAGCCGAAGAAGGCGGCCGCAGCCTTGCAGTGGTTGGTGGAGGAGATGGAGCAGCGCTATATGGACATGAAGTCCGCGCGCGTGCGCCATATCAAGGACTTCAACCGCAAGGTGCGCTCTGGTGAGCTGACGGCCCCTCCGGGGTCGGAGCGTGAGATGCGTCCGTACCCGTTCATCGTGTGTGTTGTCGACGAGTTGGCAGACCTGATGATGACGGCGCCGAAGGAAATCGAGGACTCGATCGTTCGTATCACGCAGAAGGCGCGTGCGGCCGGTATCCACTTGGTGCTTGCGACCCAGCGTCCGTCCGTGGATGTGGTGACTGGTCTGATTAAGACGAACGTGCCGTCGCGTCTTGCGTTTGCGACCTCGTCGTTGACGGACTCTCGCGTGATCCTCGACCAGGGCGGTGCCGAGAGGCTCATCGGTATGGGTGATGGTTTGTTCATCCCGCAGGGTGCCGGCAAGCCGCAGCGTATGCAGGGCGCGTTCGTTTCGGACGAGGAGATCCAGGCGGTTGTCGACGCTGCGAAGTCCCAACAGGACGAACCCGACTACGTTGAGGGCGTCACGGAGGATAAGCAGGCGGAAGCCAAGGTCATTGACGACGACATCGGTAAGGACATGGACGACCTCCTCGAGGCCGTCGAGCTGGTGGTGACCTCCCAGCTGGGTTCGACGTCGATGCTGCAGCGCAAGTTGCGTATCGGTTTCGCCAAGGCTGGCCGCCTGATGGACCTGATGGAATCTCGCGGTGTGGTCGGCCCGTCTGAGGGGTCGAAGGCTCGCGAGGTGTTGGTCAAGCCGGAGGAGTTGGAGACGATCATCTGGATGATCAAGGGCGCCGATCCGGCTGAGGCACCCAAGGACGTCATGCTTGACGACGACACCACCACCGACGGCCCTGACTCTGGCAGTGACACTGGCGGCACCGACGGCGACACCCGCACCGTCACCGCCACGTACAACCCCACTGGGGGAGCCTTCTAGCCTGTCTGAGGGCATGTCGAATAACCCGCCGTGTGCGGGTTTTCGTCGTTAAGCAGCCGCTAGCCGAAGAGTTGCTGCATCGCCCCCGCTTCGGTCACGGGAACCGGCACACCACTTGGCGAGACCCACGTCGGGGTGCCGTTGATGATTTCGATGCGCCCTCGACTGGTGTACCAAGGGTCGTCGTCGTTGACCCGGTTGTGGTAGCTGCACAGGGGTGCGAGGTTATCCATGTTGGTTTCGCCGCCGTGCTTCCAGGCCGTGATGTGGTGAATCTCGCACGAGTCAGCTCCATGACGGCAAGAGGGGAAGGGACAACGAGGCATGAGCAGGCGTGCGAGGTCGCGCTGCTTTTGGTTGGCGAAGCGCTGTGTCCGGTAGAGGTTCACCGCCCCGGCTTGCGGGTGGAACAGGGCGATTTCGCCGAAGGTGAGATTGAGGTACTCGGCTCCGGTCATGGTGGTGCCGTCGGTAAGTACGAGGGTCACATCCTCGCCGTCGCCGGAGAGGATCTGGATGTGCTCAAGTAGCGGTGCGAGCACTATAGGGCGGGGAGCGGCGTGTGGGATGGAGGTGCCGTCGCGAAGCAGTGAGAGAAAGGCGTCAAGCATCTGCGGTGCCGCGGGCCGTGAGCTGTCCACGTGCTGGCGCAGGGCGTGCTCGAGATCCGCGATGTCTCGCTCGGAGGCGGTGACCCTCATCGTCCGCATCCCAAGGGTGGAGCAGGAGAACGTGACCTGTGCCTTCGGCATCCTCGGCGCCGTGGGTGGGATGAGGTCTTTTGCGGCCTGGCGCAGTGCGGCGAAGCTGCCGTGGACGGCGAGGAGCTTGTGGCGCACGCGCCAACGTTCGCCCTCATCGTCGATTGCAGTCAGCCGGTTCTCGATGTACGACAGCCGGTCCAAGTCGAACGCGCCAGCGCGGGCCGCCTCCAGGGCTCGGCGCTGCTGCTTGGTCCACTTTGTGGCGCCGAAGTAGACGTCGTGGATGCGGCCCCAGGCGGTCACGGTTGCTGGCCGGCAGCGGCTGGCAAGTGCGGCTGCACGGTTGAAGCCTTGCAGGCTATCCACCGTGGGTAGGTCCGCGAGGAAGGTTTCAAATGGGCTCATGCCTCGCACGTTAAACCAGTTGCGCAATGCCTGGCAGGGCCCTTGTGGATAACCGCGTTGACACGTCAACAAACTGGGGTGGTTATCCACATTCGCGACACCAAAAAAGTGTGTGTATTGTGTTACCCACTTGGAGGGGAGTACCCCGGAAGTGTTCTGGATCGTCAACACGGTGTCGTCGAAAAGTGATGGCCCCGGTCCGAACAGCCCACTTGGGTGGGGGAGACCTCCGGTTGTTTCTGCTACCGGAGGATTAAACGCATGCATGTGCCGTTAAGTATTTGGCTGATCACCTCTGCGGTGATCCTGGGATTTTTCATCTTTGACTTCGTCTCGCACGTGCGTACCCCGCACGAGCCGACGATGAAGGAATCGGGCGGCTGGGCCCTGTTCTACATGACCATGGCCTGCATTTTCGGCGGGATCGTGTGGTGGCTGTGGGACGGCGAACACGGCATGCAGTTCTTCACCGGCTACATCACTGAGCTGTCGCTGTCGGTGGATAACCTTTTCGTGTTCGCGCTGATCATGGGTGCGTTCAAGATCCCACGCGCGTATCAGCAAAAGGTGTTGCTGATCGGCATCGTGATCGCGCTGATCTGCCGTCTCGTATTCATTCTGCTGGGTGCCGTGATCATCGAGGCCTGGTCGGACGTGTTCTACATCTTCGCCGCCTTCCTGATCTACACCGCGATCAAGATGGTGTACGACGAGGTGACGGACCAAGAGGATCCGGATCCGAACGACATGATGGTGGTCAAGACGCTACGCAAGGTCATCCCGGTAACCAAGTCGTACCACTCCGACCGTCTCGTTTCGAGGACTCAGGCCGGAAAGAAGGCTGTCACGCCGCTGTTCGTCGCCCTGCTGTCCATCGGTTTCATCGACGTGATGTTCGCCTTCGACTCCATCCCGGCGATCTACGGCATCACCCAGGAATCCTTCCTCGTGTTCACCGCCAACGCGTTCGCGCTGCTGGGCCTGCGCCAGCTCTACTTTCTGCTCAACGGCCTGCTCGACCGCCTGGTATACCTGCCGTACGGCCTCGCGGTGGTGCTCGGCTTCATCGGCGTGAAGCTGCTGTTGCACGCGCTGCACGAGAACAACCTGTCGTTCATCAATGGCGGCGAGGGTCTCGACGTGCCGGAGGTCGGCACTGTCGCCTCGCTGCTGATCATCGTCGGCGTGCTCGCGATCACCGCGATTGCCTCGGTGATCAAGGACCGCGCTGACGTGAAGGCTGGTGTTCGTGATCCGAACGAAAACCAGTACCACATTGATTTCGACGACCACGGCAACCGCCGCAAGGTCGACCGTCACGGCCACCATGTTGAGTGGATCGACGACCCGGCGACCTCTGGCAAGGGCGATCACACCGCGACCGGATCGCGCGAGACCGCCCACCTCGATGTCGCGCGTGGCGGTAGGAAGGCTTAGCCGAAGATATTCATCACCGGGTTCCACTCCCGGATCTCGCGCGCTGCGAGTGCGCCGGCGGTCGTGTATGGGTCTTGATCCAGCACGGCCGCCGCATCAGCTTCAGTGGCAGTGTCGGGCAGTTGCAGGATGATTAGGGCTTGATTGACGCCGATAAAAGGACCGGATCCCACGATGCGTCCGAGTGCGAGTTGCGAGGAGATGAATTCGCGGTGGGCGGGGCGGGTGTCGTCGACAAGCGTTTGCTCGCCGTAGGTGTAGGTTGCTGCGAAATACTTCATGGAGGGCAGTCTAGGTGGAACGCGTGAGATGGGTATGGTGGATCGCGTGATGCAAACGGATAAGCCGTCGAATTGGAATCTGCCGAATGTGTTGACGTCTCTGCGGATTCTGTTCATTCCTGTGTTCGCGTGGCTGGTGCTTTCGGAGCGCTGGTGGTGGGCGTTTGGCCTGTTTGTGGCGTTGATGATCACAGATAAGCTTGACGGGGATATTGCTCGTGCGCGGGGGCTGATTACGGATTTCGGCAAGATTGCTGATCCGATCGCGGACAAGGCGTTGATGATTACTGCGCTGGTTACGTTGAATATTGCGGGGCCGTTGCCGGTGTGGGTCACTGTGGTGATCGTGGCTCGTGAGCTGGGGATCACGGTGTGGCGTATGTGGATGTTGCGTCGCGGTCTGGTGGTGCCGGCGTCGAAGGGCGGCAAGGTGAAGACTGTCCTGCAGTCGCTGGCGGTTGGCCTGTACTTGTGTCCGTTGCCCGCATGGGCGGATACGCCGGTGTTTGTGGTGATGTTGCTCGCGGTGGCGGTCACCGTGGTTACGGGTGTGCAGTATTTGGTTGATGCAGGAAAGGCGAACAAATGACGACGGCGCAATTGCTTATCGACGAACTACGTTCCCGGAACCAAACCATCGCTTTTTGCGAGTCGCTGACTGCCGGGCTTGCTGCTGCGACCCTTGCGGACGTGCCGGGTGCTTCCGACGTACTCGTCGGCGGTTTGGTGACGTACTCGGCGGAGCTCAAAACCGAGTTGGCCCACGTTCCGGCAGAGTTGATCGAGCAAGAGGGCGTGGTCTCTGCTGCGGTGGCCCGGGAGATGGCGCGCGGTGCTCGTAAGGTGTGCGGGACGGATTGGGCGGTTGCGCTTACTGGCGTCGCAGGGCCCGGTGCGCAAGACGGTATGCCGGCTGGCACGGTGTGGATTGGGCTGGCTGGGCCGCAGTGGACGGCGTCGTCGCAAGCTGCGGAACTGCTCGATTCGGAAGCGGGCCGGTATGCGCTTGTCGATGGACATGCGTCCCCTGTCCGAGTCCTCGCAGGGTCGCGCAACGAGATTCGCCGACGCGCGGTCGAAGCGGCCCTGGTTGGTGCGCTGACTGGCGTTCAGGAACAAAACTAGACCACCGATCGTTGGAGCAGCTGATGACAACTACGACTCTGCTTTACGAAGCCCCGGTAGAACTGCCGATTGCATCCGCCCCAGCGCGTGAGCCGCTGTTCCGCGAAGCCCTCGGTATGTCGCTGCGCGCTTTTCGCGCTGATAAGGGCGTAACTCTTCGCACGTTGGCGAAGGAGGCTCGCGTGTCTTCCGGCTACATCTCGGAGCTGGAGCGCGGTCGCAAGGAAGTGTCCTCTGAACTGCTTGCAGCGCTGTGCGAGGCACTGGACACCACGGTGTCTGAGGTGTTGCTGGAAGCGGTGGCGAATATGTCGCTGCATTCCTTCAACGAGGAACTCGCGGTTACCTCTCCGGCGGCTGCGGAAGCGTAACGGAGCTCACCCGACTATTGTGGGTGGAGTTTGACGCACTAACTAATGAAGATGAAAGGTCGCGGTGATTAGCCATGGCGAACCCCTTTTCCAAGTTCTGGAACTACCTGATGGCTCTCTTCGATAACAAGATCGAAGAGAACGCTGACCCGAAGATCCAGATTGAGCAGGCCATCAACGAGGCGCAGCGCCAGCACCAGGCACTGTCGCAGCAGGCTGCCGCGGTGATTGGTAACCAGCGTCAGTTGGAGATGCAGCTCAACCGTCGCCTCGAGGATGTTGAGAAGCTGCAGGCGAATGCCCGCCAGGCGCTCAAGCTTGCTGATAAAGCTCGCGGCGAGGGCAACGCGCAGAAGGCACAGGAGTACGAAAACGCCGCGGAGGCGTTTGCGGCACAGCTGGTCACCGCTGAGCAGGGTGTGGAGGATACTAAGCAGCTCCACGACCAGGCGCTGCAGCAGGCAGCTCAGGCGAAGCAGGCTGTGGAGCGTAACGCGGCACACTTGCAGCAGCAGGTTGCTGAGCGCTCGAAGCTCCTGTCGCAGCTTGAGCAGGCGAAGATGCAGGAGAAGGTTTCGGAGACGATGCAGTCGATGAACTCGATTACTGCGTCCGGTCCGAACTTGGATCAGGTTCGTGAGAAGATTGAGCGTCGTTACGCTAACGCGCTTGGTGCCGCCGAGTTGGCGCAGAACTCCATTCAGGGTCGTATGGCTGAGGTTGAGCAGGCCGGTATCCAGATGGCTGGTCACGGCCGCTTGGAGCAGCTGCGTGCGGAGATGGCAGGCGAGCTCACCGCTGGCAAGAAACAGGCGATTGAGCCGGGGCAGTCCGCTACCGACGCTAACGTCAGCGACGACGCGGTTGCGCAGCGCATGCGCGAACTGCGCGGCGAGTAAATCACAACGTCGAAGGCCCGAAGCACATCGCTTCGGGCCTTTTCACTGCGTGGGGTTAGTCGACGGCGCCGCGCGCCATGAGCGCTTCACCGATCATCTTCGCCCGCCGCACGGAGCGGATGACCAGGGGAGTGCCGAACGCTAGGAGGGAGAAGCCAGCCCCGCGGGCTTTGCGGGCGTCGAGGACTTCGTTCGCGGTCGCGAGTGTCAGCGGAATCAGGCGAATGGTGAGTGCAATGGTGAGCGAGATGAGTTCGCCTGTGCGTCCCAACGGTGCGAGTGCTCGGTCGAGGGCGTCAAGGAGTTCCTGGACCGGGGTGGTCAGTGTGAGCAGGTTCGCCGCCGCGATGGTGGCAAGCAGCCCGATGAGTAGCGTCGGCGCCGATTCGACGCCGTTTTGCCACACCATGAACGCGCCTAAAAAGATCAGGAAGGGCAGGAGTGGCACGAGTTGGCGCCACGCAATCTTCATTGGGATGCGTGCCCACAAGTAGAGCACCAGCACAAACCCGAGTGCGGCGGCTGCGTGCCAGGGCCGGGTGGGCAGGACAGTGACCCCGATGATGAAGACCACCAGCAGCACGAACTTCAGCGCTGGCTGGATGCGGTGGAGCAGTGTGTCGCCGGGGATGTAGACGCCGAGGGGGAGTTCGCGGATCATGGTTTTTTATCCATGAGGTCGGTGTAGAACGCGATGGCGTCGGCGGGGTTGCTGTCGTAGACGAGTGTGCCGTCGTCGATGACGAGGACGCGTTCGAAGTCGCGCAGCATGTCCAGGTCGTGTGTGACCACGATGAGTTGCTGCTCGAGTGCGTTAAGTTCGCGCACGATTCGTTTGCGGTTGCGCAGGTCAAGCAGTGTCGTGGGTTCGTCTGCGATGATGGTGTCTGGTTCGATCACCATCACGGATGCAAGTGCGAGCATCTGTTTTTCGCCGCCCGACAGGGTGTGTGGTGAGTTTTCGGCGAGGTCGGTGAGTTCGAAGCGGGCGAGAGCGTCGTCGACACGCGATCGCACTTCGTCGCGGGGGAGTTTGAAGCGGCGAAGAGAGAAGGCGACGTCGTCGGAGACGCGTGGCATGACGATTTGGGATTCGGCGTCGGAGAATACGAAGCCGACGCGTTTGCGGACGTCGCGGCCTTGGGTGGTGGGCGAGAGGTCGTCGTAAAGCACTTGCCCTGAAGTGGGTTCGATGAGTCCGTTGATGAGGCGCACGGTGGTGGATTTGCCGGATCCGTTGGAGCCGATGATGCCGATGCGCTGTTCGCTGAGGCGCGTGGTGAGTGGTTGGAGGACGGTGTTGCCGTCGTAGGTGACGGCTGCGCCTTTGAATTCGATGACGGGCATCGTGCTTATCGACGACTACCGCGCAGGTCAGGGAACGCCTGGTGCACCGCGATTGCGATGGCGATCATGAGAGCGACCTTGCCGGCGTCAGGCAGCAGGAATGGCACCTGTGCGGCCCATGCTGCGCCGAAGGACATCTCAGCGCGGGCCATGAGGCCGAATACGCCGCAGAGGTACTGGAAGAACAGGGCAACGTAGCCGGCGACGATGAGGACGCCGATCGTAGCTGCGGTGTTGCGGCGGAATGGCGCACGGTAGGCGATCAGGCCCGCGACGGTAGCGGAGACGAGGTAGCCCACAAGGTAGCCCACGGTCGTGCCGCCGAGTGCGGAGATGACGGTGCGGCCGCCTGCAAGCACGGGTAGTGCGAGGCCGACCAGGAGGAAGATACCTGCGGTGAACAGGCCGCGGCGCCAGCCGAGGACGAGGCCGGCGAGGATGATGGCTGCGTTTTGCAGCACGATAGGCACGCCTGCGGCGCCGACGGGGATGGAGACGAAGCCGAGAGCGATGATGATGGCCGCGAAGACGGCGATGAGCGCAATGTCCTGCGCGGTGGAAGATTTACTCATGCGCGGCAGTGTACCTGAACGCCGTTCAATAACGCGTGTTCGGGTAGCGTGTTGAGTCATGCGTTTGACGGAGTTTCATCAACTGGTCGAGGACGAATTTGGCGCGGGTCGAGCCAAGTGGATTATCGATACGCAGGTGATACCGGGCTACGAGCGCACCGCGGCGGACATGATCGAAAGTGGTGTCGATCCCCGCGAGGCGTGGCGCGGACTCTGTGAAGCGTTTGACATTCCGGAAGAGCGCCGACTTGGCATTGACAGGCCCGGGTTTTGAATTCCCGTTCGAACACGCTTGCGTGTACAGTGTTCGATGTCGTAGCCGCATTCTAAAGTGGCTCCTGTATTCGCCCCCCGAGGAACTTTCCTTGTTTTGGAGGGAACCGAAGGGTAGGCGCGTGCGTCTAATAGGCACGGACTAACACACAGTGTGGATGCGGCAACCGTCGCACCACCGACAATTTGGAGGAAAACACCACATGGCAACGAAGAAGAAGACTGCCGCTTCCGCCGCGAACTCGCGCCAGAACGCGCTCGACGCTGCGCTTGCGATGATTGAGAAGGACTTTGGCAAGGGCGCCGTCATGCGCTTGGGCGACGAGAATCGCCCGCCGATTCAGTCCATCTCTTCCGGCAACACTGCTATCGACGTTGCCCTTGGTATCGGCGGCTGGCCACGCGGCAGGGTCGTGGAGATCTACGGCCCGGAGTCGTCCGGTAAGACGACCGTTGCCCTGCATGCGATTGCGGAGGCGCAGCGCGCAGGCGGCATCGCGGCGTTCATCGATGCCGAGCACGCCCTCGACCCTGACTACGCCCGCAAGCTCGGCGTGGACACCGACAATTTGCTGGTCTCCCAGCCGGATACGGGCGAGCAGGCGCTTGAGATCGCGGACATGCTGGTGCGTTCTGGTGCTATCGACATGATCGTGATCGACTCTGTTGCAGCGCTGACCCCGAAGGCTGAAATCGAGGGCGAGATGGGTGACTCCCATGTCGGCCTCCAGGCACGTTTGATGTCGCAGGCACTGCGCAAGATGACCGGTGCGCTGTACAACTCCGGGACTACCGCTATCTTCATTAACCAGCTGCGCGAGAAGATCGGCGTGATGTTCGGCTCCCCGGAGACGACCACTGGCGGTAAGGCCTTGAAGTTCTACGCGTCTGTGCGTTGCGATGTCCGCCGTATTCAAACCCTGAAGGACGGCCAGGATTCCATCGGTAACCGCACCAGGATGAAGGTTGTGAAGAACAAGGTTTCCCCGCCGTTCAAGATCGCCGAGTTCGACATCATGTACGGCGAGGGCATCTCGCGGGAGTCCTCCATCATCGACATGGGCGTGGAAAACGGCATTGTGAAGAAGTCCGGCTCGTGGTTCACCTACGAGGGCGACCAGTTGGGGCAGGGTAAGGAAAAGGCGCGCCTGTTCCTCAAAGACAACCCGGACCTGGCCGACGAAATCGAAGACAAAATCTTCCGCGCGCTTGGTGTGGGCAAGTATGCCAATGTTGACGACGATGCCTTGTCGGATGATCCCGTAGACATGGTGCCCAACATCGATTTTGACGACGAAGACGACGCCAAGGCGGACGAGAAGTAGCATATGGCAGACCCCGAAAAGATTGCGCGCCTCAAAGCTGCTCTCGAGGCGTACGAGCCGGGGTCGGGTTTCATCGACCACGCACATGAGGAGGCGAAGGCGCCGGTACGCAAACGCGCATTAGGGCTGCTGGATCAGCGGGCGCGCTCGCGTGAGGAGCTGCGTGGTCGGCTGATCAAGGCTGAGTTTGAGCCCATGCTTGTCGACGAAGTTCTCGACGACCTCGCCAGCTCAGGCCTGCTCAACGACGCAGCATTTGCTTCTGAGTGGGTGCGTCAGCGCGCTGCGCGTCGCGGAAAGTCTGCTCGTGCGCTCGATATGGAGCTGCGTGACAAAGGGGTGGGTAGTGCGGACCGTGCGGCTGCGCTCGAGCAGATCACAGACGACGACGAAGAGCGCATCGCCCGCGGGGTCGCCGAAAAGGCGGCGCGCAAGGTGAAACACGCACCCGAGGATCGGGCAGAGTACGACAAGTTTTTGCGCCGGATCGTTGGGGCGCTTGCCCGCCGTGGGTTTCACCAGGGGCTGGCAATGCGCCTGGGCCGGGAAGCGCTCGACGAACGCATCGCCGAGTGCGAAGCCCACGCGTGACGCGGGGTGGTGACTCCGCACGCGGGGTTAGTGTTTCTCCACGGGGTTGTCGATCTGCTGGTACCCAGGGGCTTGCCAGTCGAGGTTGACGGTGTCCTTGGTGTCCAGGCCCACTTCCTTGCCAGCGGTGGGCACCTTGGCAAAGGGGTTGCGGCGCGCTCGGCCGGCGCGTAGTTGGCGCTCGACGCGGGTTGCGAGCATTGTCAGCGCGTAGTTGATCAGGATCATGATGATGGCCACCACGATGAGCGACGCCAAGTAGTTCCGGTTTGCAGAGGCGACCTGCGTGCCGGAGCGGACAACCTCGACGTAGCCAATTTGGTAGCCCAGGGCGGAATCCTTCAGCGCAATGACCATCTGGGAAATCAGTGCCGGCAGCATGGCTGCGACGGACTGGGGCAGCAAGATCTTGCCCATGGTTTGCCAGTGGCTAAGCCCAAGCGCCTGGGCTGCTTCCGTTTGCCCGCGGGGTAGCGATTTGATGCCGGCGCGGAGGATCTCGGCGATAACGGAGCCGTTGTAGAGCGTCAGTGCCACAACGACGGCCCAAAACGCGAGCGACGCTGGTGGAACGATCTTGTATACCGCGAAGACCTGGTACAGGAAGATCATGAGTAGCAGCACTGGAATGGCGCGGAAGAACTCGACAACCACAGCGCAGAACCCGCGTACGAGTTTGTTCGGGGCGAGCCGGCCAAGCCCGAAAAACACGCCGAAGACAATTGCGAGCAGCACCGATACGACGGCGGCCTTAATGGTGCCGACGAGGCCGGGGATGATGTAGGTGGTCCAGGTGTTTCCCTGGGTGAAGGGGGTCCAGCGCTCAGCATCGAGTTGGCCGTGTGTGGCTAGTTTGCTCAGTACCCACCAGCCGACGAGAAGTAGGACAGCGATGGTGATTGCGGTGTAAATGTAGTTGCGGCGTACGGCTTTGGGCCCGGGGGCGTCGTAAAGCACGGTTGCGCGGAGTGAGGATGGCATTAGCGTTTCACCGCCAGACGGTTAGACAGCCAGCCGATGACGAGCCCTGTTGGCAGTGTGAGCACGATGAAGCCGAGGGCGAAGATGCCGAAAATGGCGAAGAGCTGGTTTGCGTGGAATTCGATGGTGGATTTCATCAGCAGCGATGCTTCCGCGACGCCGATGACCGATGCGATCGTGGTGTTCTTCGTCAAAGCGATCAGCGTGTTGCCCAGCGGAACGATTGCTGCACGCAGAGCTTGGGGGAAGATAATCAACGAGAAGATCTGCCCGAAGCTCAGTCCGAGGGAGCGTGCGGCTTCGGCTTGTCCGAAGTGAACGGTGTTGATGCCGCTTCGGAGCGATTCGGCGACGAAGCACGAGGTGTACAGGATGAAGCCGAGGATTGCGAGGCGGAAGTTTTGGTCTGCAAGGTAGGTGCTGGATTCGCGGCTCGCGAGCTCAAGGCCAAGGTTTTGGTAGAGGCCAAACGAGCAGAACAGGATCACCAGCGTCAGCGGGGTATTGCGGACGGTGTTGATGTAAAACGCTGACAGGTTTCGCAGGATGGCAACGGGGGAGACCCGCAATGCGGTGAGCAGGGTGCCCAGGATCATTGATCCGATGGCGGAGTAGAACGTCAGCTTGATTGTGGTCCAGAATGCTGGCCACAGTTTGGGCGCGAGATCAGCCCACATTGCATCCATGGCGGGAACTTCCAATACGTGAAGGAGATGAAGAAAGGTTGGGGCTCGGTGGCCGGGTGGGGTTCACCCAGCCACACGGCAGGTGCTACTCGACGAAGGACAGGTCGCCGACCTTGTCCTTTTCAACACCTTGGCCGCCGTCGAGGTTGTCGTTGACGAACTTGTCAAAGGATCCGTCCTCGTAAAGGGCGTTGAGTGCCTTGTTGACGGCCTCGAGTGCGCCCGGGTCTTCCTTCTTCAGGCCGACGCCGTAGTGCTCGTTGGTGAACTGCTCGCCGTCCTTCTTCAGCTCGACGACCTTGAAGTCGCCCGGGGACTGTGCGGAGTAGCCGCCGAGGATGGTTGCGTCGGTGGTGAGGGCGTCGACGTTGCCGTTGCGCAGGGCTTCGACGCAGGAGGAGTAGGTGTCGTATTCCTGGAGCTGGACGCCCGGCAGGGTGTCCTTGACCTTCTGTGCCGGGGTGGAGCCGGTGACGGAGCAGAGGATGCGGCCGTCGAGGGCTTCGAGGCCGGTGATCTCGGCGTCGTCGGAACGGACGAGCAGGGCCTGGTGGGTCAGCAGGTAGGGGCCTCCGAAGTCGACTGCTTCGGAGCGTGACTTATTGATGGAGTAGGTCGCGGCGATTGCTGCGACTTCACCGTTTTGCAGCACGGTTTCGCGCTGTGCCGAGGGGGTTTCGCGCCAGGTGATTTCTGGATGCTCCCAGCCGTTTTCGTCGGCAATGTGGTTGACCACGTAGGTGGCGACGTCGACGTCGAGGCCGGTCATGGAGCCGTCGGCTTCGCGCAGGCCTAGGCCCGGCTGGTCGTACTTAGTGCCGAGGGTGACGTTGCCGGCCTCGATCTGTGCGAGAAGGCCTTCGGCGTCGCCGGCGGAGTCGCCGCCGCAGGCGACGAGTGTGGTGGCCGCGAGCAGAGCTGCGGCAGTGGTCGATGCGAAACGTGCGGTGCGCTTCATGGTGATTCTCCTTGTAAGAAACGTGGGTGGGTTAATGGGGCAGGATCTTGCCGAGGAAGTCTCGTGCACGGCTGGACTGCGGGTTGGTGAAGAACGACTCGGGGTCGGTGTCTTCGACGATTTCGCCATCGGCCATGAACAAGATGCGGTCGGCAACTTTGCGGGCGAAGCCCATTTCGTGGGTGACCACGACCATGGTCATGCCGCTTTCGGCCAGTTCTGTCATGACGTCGAGGACCTCGCCGACCATTTCGGGGTCGAGGGCGGAGGTGGGTTCGTCGAAAAGCATGACTTTCGGCTCCATCGCAAGGGCGCGTGCGATTGCGACGCGCTGCTGCTGGCCGCCGGAGAGCTGTGCCGGATAGTTTTCTGCCTGGTTGCCGATCCCCACGCGGTCGAGCAGTTCGCGAGCGCGTGCGGTGGCGTCGGTCTTTTTCACCTTGCGGACCTTGATGGGGCCCAGGGTGACGTTGTCCAGAATGGTCAGGTGCGGAAACAGGTTGAACTGTTGGAACACCATGCCTACGTCTGAACGGAGGTGGGCCAGTTCCTTCCCTTCGGCGGGGAGGGTACGGCCGTCAATTTCGATCGTGCCTTCCTCGATGGTTTCGAGGCGGTTGATCGTCCGACACAGGGTGGACTTTCCCGATCCGGACGGTCCCAGCACTACGACTACTTGTCCGCGGGGGACTTCAAGGTTGATGTTTTGTAGTGCGTGGAAGTCGTCGAAGTACTTCTCCACACCCACCATGCGAATCATGGGTTCGGCAATCTCCTGTGTCATACAAGGCACAGTAGGCCAAAACTGTGATGCGGGTGACCAAAACTGGGAAAGTGTTTGTCATTTGCGGTTAGGTTTGGGCGCTTTGCCTGGTTAGACTGTCTCGCCGTGACTACGGCAAATACCTCTGAAAACACCACTTCGCGCACCTATGAGGTGCGGACGTTCGGCTGCCAGATGAACGTGCACGATTCTGAGCGTCTTTCGGGTCTGCTCGAGGATGCTGGGTACGTGGCGGCAGACGAGGGGACTGAGCCCGACCTGGTGGTCTTCAATACCTGTGCGGTGCGTGAAAACGCGGATCAGCGCCTGTATGGCTCGCTCGGACAGTTGAAGAACACGAAGGCGAATCATCCGGGCATGCAGATTGCGGTCGGCGGGTGTTTGGCGCAGAAGGATCGCGACACGGTGATTGAGAAGGCACCGTGGGTCGACGCCGTCTTTGGCACGCACAACATCTCCGCATTGCCGGCGTTGCTCGATCGCGCACGGGTGGAGGACGAAGCCCAGGTAGAGATTGTTGAGTCGCTCGAGGTGTTTCCGTCTGTCCTGCCGGCGAAGCGCGAGTCTGCCTACGCCGGTTGGGTGTCCGTGTCGGTGGGCTGCAATAACACGTGTACGTTCTGCATCGTGCCGTCGTTGCGTGGTAAGGAGCAGGATCGCCGCCCGGGCGATATTTTGGCGGAGGTGCAGGCGCTCGTCGATCAGGGTGTGTCCGAGGTGACGCTGCTTGGTCAGAATGTGAACGCGTATGGCGTGAACTTTGTCGACGAGGACATGGAGCGCGACCGTTCTGCGTTCTCCAAGCTCTTGCGTGCCTGTGGCGACATCGAGGGCTTGGAGCGTGTGCGTTTTACGTCGCCGCACCCGGCGGAGTTCACCTCGGATGTGATTGACGCGATGGTGGAGACTCCGAACGTGTGCCCGCAGCTGCATATGCCGTTGCAGTCGGGCTCCGACAAGGTGCTCAAGGACATGCGCCGTTCCTACCGGTCGAGGAAGTTCCTTGGGATTTTGGAGGAGGTGCGTGAGAAGCTTCCGCACGCTTCCATCACCACTGACATCATTGTCGGGTTCCCGGGTGAGACTGAGGAGGATTTCCAGGCGACGCTCGATGTGGTGGAGAAGGCTCGTTTTACCTCTGCGTTTACGTTCCAGTATTCGCCGCGTCCGGGCACGCTGGCTGCGGAGATGGAGCAGCAGATCCCGAAGGCTGTGGTGCAGGATCGTTTCGAGCGCCTGCTTGCCTTGCAGGATCGTATTAGTGCTGAGGAGAACGAGAAGCTGATTGGCACGGAGCAGGAGTTGCTCGTGCAAGCGGGTGGTGGACGCAAGAATGATCGCACGCACCGCATGTCGGGTCGCGCTCGCGATGGCCGCCTGGTGCACTTCGCGGTTGAGGGTGACATTGATGGCGAGATCCGCCCGGGCGATTACGTCACTGTCACCATCACTGAGTCCAAGCCGCACTTCCTTATCGCAGATTCTGGGGTGCGTGATCACCGTCGTACGAAGGCCGGCGACAATTCGGCGGCGGGCCAGGTGCCGACGACTGCACCTGTCGGCGTGGGGCTTGGCTTACCGACGATCGGTCAACCGCCCAAGCAGCCCACCGGCGATTCGTCCTGCGGCTGCTAGGGGCTACAGTGGCTGCTATGACGCAGCAGGATTCGCAGACGTTGGCTCGCGCGGAGAAGTCCGCCGCATCGCAGATCACGATGGGTACGCGACGGTGGGTGCTCGCCGTGTGTGCAGTGGTGTATCTCGTAGCTTTGGTGTTGCCGTTTGCGGGCGGGGTGGCCGGTTGGCAGGTTTTGGGGCTGACGCAGGCGTCACGCGATGCGAGCACCACTGTTACTGAGTACCTGTTTGTGTGGTTTTCCTTCATTGGTGTTGGAGTGTTGGCATCGCTCGCAGTTGCTTTGCGACGATTCGCTGTCATCGTCCCCGCCTGGATGATCACGACGGTCTCTGCCGTGTTTTCCATTCTTGGTATTTGGCTGCGTAACCAGAGTGCCCCGGATACTTCGCGTGGCATCGGTTATTACCTGGCCATGTTGGCTGTGTTTGTTGCGGTGTTCACGCTGTTTCCGCTGTTGCTTTCCCGGTCTGAATCCCAGGTGAAGGCGGCCGATGCGCGTGCGAAGGCGCAGGTGCGTGACGACGTGGCGCTCTTACAGCAGTCCGCGACGTATCAGGCGAACGCACGTGAGGAGAACCCGTTGCTTGTCGACGACCGCCGCGCCCGCGCGGCACAGCGCTACAAAACCAGCCGTTACCAGCGCCAGCAAAGCGGTCGCTAGATACATCAACTAAAGTGGCGCTAAATTGTCACAGTATGAGCTTGAGTTCGGCGAAAAAGTCTAACTTTCAATTAGAGGGCTTCAAGGGGGTCCGTCTCGCAACGGTTCCCATCGAAGATTTGGCAGTTCTTGCTGGTCCGAATAGTTCGGGTAAGTCATCGTTTCTTCAATCACTCTTATTATTGGCACAGAGTGAGGTAGAAAGTTTAAATGCAAACGGTGAAGTCGTATTGCTAGGGAATGCAAGGGAGTTAAGTAATAGGGCGGACCGGGAAAGAAGAACGTACTTTAGATTTGCATTTCCTGCTAATCCGCTGATGCATCGAGCACGACGTTTTCATTTTCGGCCACCTAGCTTCCGCGACGTTAAAGGTTTTGATTGGAAGGAAATTTTGGATTCCGGTGAAGCTTCTCAGGCGGAGACCGAGCTCGAATACGGTGTAGACATCTACGATACCACTCGACTTAATCTTCAGCGGATGGTCGTTAATCTCGATCGCGACAAAAGTGCTTTCGCCCCTGGAGAAATTCAGTTGAGACTTGTGCACTCGTTGGATTGGCTGGATCTTTCTACTGCTTCCAAGGCTGCGGGGGCAAGTGGAGATCAAGAAGATTCCGATTCAGACCTTAAACAGGCCGGGTATTTCTACGAAGTGACGACGTCGAAAGCCTCAGACATTCGCAGTTTTATTCGGATAGAGAATTCGAGGATCGCAGATGCGTTCTGCGTACTTTCGGTGGAAGAACTTTTGAAGCTCCTTGTCGTACCCACTGAGGGTATCGATAAGCAGGATATAGATCGTGTGTCATCTACTCTACAAGTTTTAGTCGGTAGTGACTCATTTGCGGAAAAAGGGAGAGTGTTCCGGAGTAGAATCACCAACCGGCGAGAGGATTCGCTGTACGAGATCGAGAACCTCCTGCAAGCAGCCCTGGATGGAGTCGCCGAGCCAACGGATCCTACCGTAGGTTCGACAATACGTGCGTACCTGGATGCTACTGCGGGCGAGTCCGACTATCTTGTCTTGCCACTCTTAGGCGATGCAGCAGCTAGTCTGAAAACAGAATTGCTGCCGCTTGTACGCTCTGTAGCGATCGTACGAGCAGTCCTGGCTTCGATAGCCGAGTTAGCTAACCGTATTAGATATATTGGACCACTAAGGGCAGAAGCAAAGCCTGCGTACGGAGTCGAAGTTAATTCTCGAACCACGCCTTTGGGTATTACAGGGGGTAGCACAGCGTCCTTTTTAGATAGCGTCCGAGCTGCCGCCTCTCGAGCCGGTGCCTGGAGCGAGGCGCGTAGAGAGAGTGCTATTAGTCCTCAAGAGATTCTTGATGGGATCGAATCGGATCTGATCTCGATCGGAGCGGGCGAACGCGTCTTGTCGTTTGCTCGAGGAAAAATCGGTTACGAGCTACAGGTAGAGAATGAACACGGAACGTGGAACGTGACCGACTTAGGGACAGGGGTGTCTCAAGTGCTGCCGATTTTGGTTCTCTTAAATTCAAGCCCGCCCGGTTCTGTAGTCGTAATTGAGCAGCCAGAAGTTCATTTGCATCCTGCCATGCAATCAAGAATCGGTGACGTTTTGCTGCGACATGCAAACGATAAATCGCTAATTGTTGAGACGCATAGCGACTATCTGATGAATCGCCTTCGGTTGAGAATATTAGAATCTAATATTTCACCAGCTGTGCACGGGCAGCTTCCGAATGTTTCGTTTCTTTGGTCGCAATTGGCAGCAGATGAATTGGGGTTCACCATTAGCCCCCTCGCTCTGGACACATACGGCGACCTTGCCCAGTGGCCAGCTGGATTCTTTGATAGTACCGAAAACGATATCGATAGAGTTTTACACGCTAAGATACAGCTGGCGAGGAGCTTCAATGAAGCTCTTTAAGAATCCTTTCACCTTTAAGCGTGATAAATCGAATAGCCCCTTGGCGGATTTGAGTCACGAACTGTTCAGAGTGCGGATTTTAGTCGGGCCTGAAAACGTTCCTGAAGTGCAGCAAGAGTCTGTCGGGATTTCAGACGAGTTTGATAAATTTTACCGTCAGCTAGGCCTCTTAGGGAGAATTAGCACCGAGTTGAGCCACCTGGATCACCGTTTAATATCGTATGGAGAGCTTTCGAACATTTATCAGCTCGATTTAAAACCCCAACTGTTGGGTAGTTCTACCTACATTCTGTTCGCTGACGCTCTCGAGAAATTCGCCGAAAACATCGAGTTTACGGGGTTGAGACCTAACATTACACAGGCAAAACTTATGCTCTCGAAGCTTCAATTTGCGCAGGTATCTCAAAATTTTTGGGCGATTGAAGAAAATATCCTTTATATAGAAGAGTCTGAGAAATCACAAGAGTTGAGTAAACTTCTGTGTAACGACCTCCGTCAGGTTCCGCCAACAACTACGCAACTGGTAGTTCTACACTTGAGGGAATTTGGGAAGGCTGCTCTCGCCGTGGATAAATTAATGGATCTTATCGGGGTGCCAACCGCCATTTTAGAACTTACAGAACAAAGCGGGGAGGAGCTCTTGGAAAGGGTGGGAATTCGCATTAAGGACGCCTCGTGAACTTGCTAGATCAACTGATATTCGACGTCCGCAGTGTGGAAATTATTTCGGCTGCAGGGGCTTTTTCCAGCGCCGCAGTTACTGGTGGGGTCTTAGGCGCCGTTACAACTGAAGTTCTCGGCACCCGCAAAAGCAAGCGAAATGCAGACAGCGAATACGAACTGGCCGTGTTTGAATTTGGTGCAGACTTGAGACTGCTGGACCGTCGGCTGCAGGAAACCGAGGCGTTTAGCGTAAATTCATTGATAATCGAGTCCATCGGCAGGATCGAGGGTGACCTAAAGGAGCTGTATCAAGCAATTCTTCTCAGGCGGCGATTCTCTAGATTTCGAAGAAAATGGCTCGATCAGTGTCTTTCCAAAACTCAGGAGGCGTTGGTTCGACTGTCCAGTTCCCTGGGGCTACAGGAGAATGAACCCATGACATACGAAGATTTGGAAGGACTCTATACATGCTGTGAGACATACTGTTTTTTATCCAACGCAAACGATTCGGGAAGAATGGGCCGTGAACTCTCCGGACCTATCCAAATATTTGCAACCCGAATTCAGAAAGATGCTAAGCAACTCGGTATAGGGAGCATTGGCAGCCGCTAAAGTCGCTTATGTCTCTAATTTCTGCCACCCGGTCGTCGCGGAAACCACTTCCGCGACGACCGTTTTCATGATGGCGGCTGCTGGCGCGGAGTCGGCGGGGTAGGAGCAGTACACCGTCTCCAAGTCTTCCCAGGTTGCGTGTGCTCGCTCGAGTGAAGCGCGCAGCAGGGATTTGCCGATGCCACGGCCGCGGTGCTCTGGCAGGACGTAGACAAGACCGAGTTCGCAGACCTTCGGGTCGTCGGCGTGGAAGCGCACGACTTCGCAGAGCCCGACGATGACGCCGTCGACGTAGGCCAGCCCGGTCAGTTGCGAGCCGCCTCGGTCTTGCAGCCTCGCGCCGGCGTCGCGGATGCGCTCAAGGTCCCAGTTGATGGTGTCCATCACCAGGTCGCCGCGAGGGTAGTCGCGCGATGCCGCGGTGAGCAGACTGGAGAACTGCTCTACCTCGTCGGCGCCTGCTTTGCGTTTGGAGAAGAACCCTGGGCCTTCGATGACTGCGAACTCGGCGGCCACAGTACGAGGCAGGGCATCCAGTGCACTGATCTCGAACGTGGCCTGGTCTTCCCGGAAGGCCGCCGTGTAGCCGGCTTCGGTCAACGCGGGGGATGCCGGAGCGTCGGGCAGGTGTGTCACCCAGAGTTGGCGGATGGGGCGTTCGAGGCGGGTGGAGAGGTCGTCGAGAAGCAACAGCGCTGCGGCCCACGGTTCGGGCGGTTCATCTTCGCCGGGCATGGGCGCGATCTCGGCGTCGAAGGTGAAGTTCGCTTCGATCACGCGACGGTCTTCGAGCAAAGGCAGGGAGATGAAGAGCCAGGCGTCGGTGTGGTCGAGGTCGTCGTCGAAAAGTTCGCGGTAGCCCAAATCCGTCACAGGGCGGGGTGCCTGCTGGGAGGTGAGCGCGAAGAGGATTGCTTCCGACTCGGCGGACGGCTCGAGGCGCTTCGCAATGTGCGATGCGGACACACCAGAGGTGGCAAGGCCTGTGATGTCTTGGATGGCGAGCGTGGCGGAAAATGCGTAACCCCCGACCACTGCCTCCGATGAGCTGGGCCGGGGGACGTACTGCTGTGGTGTGAGCACTAGCCCTCGTTCACAGCCTTCGCAGCAACGTCGGCGAACTCCTGCCACTGCTTCGCCTGCTCACGCAGCGTTGCTGCCTTGGCGGCGTTGCCCTTGGCCTCCGCCTCCTGAGCCTGGCGCTCGAAGTCGTCGGCCTTGACCTGGAACTGGTTGACCTTGTCCTGCTGGGCAGGGTTGGTCTTGCGCCAGCGGGAGTCTTCGGCCTCGGAGACGCGTTGTTCGATGCGGGCGATCTTGTCCTCGTATTCGCGGACGCGACCACGGGGGACGAAGCCGATCTCGTCCCACTTGTCTTGCAGTTCGCGTAGTTTCGCCTTTGCGGCGCCGAGGCCCTTGGCGGGGTCGATCTGTGCGTCGTACTCAGCGATGAGCGCATCCTTGGCTTCCGCGTTGGCCTCGAATTCGCGGTCGCGCTCGGCGTTGACGGCGTTGCGGGCTTCGAAGAAGTGGTCCTGGGCTGCGCGGAAGCGCTCCCAGAGCTTGTCGTCTACCTCGCGTGGGGCGCGGCCGGCGGCCTTCCATTCCGTCATCAGGTCGCGGTAGGCGCGGGCGGTGCTGCCCCAATCCGTGGAGTCCTTGAGTGCTTCGGCACGGTCGACGAGTTCTTCCTTGACCTTCTTGGCTTGGGCGCGGTTGCGGTCCAACTCGGCGAAGTGGGCGCCGCGGCGGCGGTTGAAGCTGTCGCGGGCGCGGGAGTAGCGCTTCCACAGTTCGTCGTCGGTTGCGCGGTCGATGCCGCGGATGCCACGCCACTCCTCGAGGATGTCGCGGATGCGGTCGCCGGCGCGCTTCCATTCGGTGGAGTTTTCCGCCAGGTCTTCGGCCTCGGCGGCGAGGGCTTCCTTGCGGGCGATCGCTGCCTTACGTCGCTCCGCCTTCTGCTCCTTGGCCTGCTCACGCGCATCGGCGGATGCGGCGATGGCAGCATCGAGGCGGGCTTCGACGGCGTCGAGGTCGCCGATCACTGCGGCGTCGTCAAGCGATGCCTTGAGTGCCTCTGCGGATTTGCGGATCGCATCGGCGTCTTCCGGGTGAGCGCGCAGGCGAGTCTCGATGAGTTCGACTTCGGTAACCAGGTCGTCGTAACGCTGCCCGTAGTGTGCGAGGCCTTCCTCGGGCGTACCTGCCTGCCAGGACGCGATCTGGCGTTCAGTGCCGCCGCGGGTGAGGAAGACGTTGCCGTCTGCATCAACACGGCCAAACTTCGACGGGTCCGACGGCGTACGCGCCGGAACAGGCGCCGGTGTCACTGACGGGGCGGCAGGCGCCGCGGCCGGGCGTGGCCGAGGCTTCGGACCCTTCTTCGCCATGGCGGCAGGCGAGGGGATCTTGCCAGAGGTGTTGGTGGGGTTCGACTCGGTCATGGTGGTCGTCCTTTCCGCGGCCTTGGGGCCGCACTGTGCCGCGCGCCGCGGCTGCCTTTGCGCAATGCATGCGATCGTACAGCCACACACATCGCTGCGGGGTGATTTGGGTCTCTGGGTAGGGTTGGGCGGGTGAGAGCAAACCTTTGGATCATCCCCGGATCGCCTGCGTTGGCGCTCTCGCCTCACGACGACGCCTCGCAGCGCCTCCTGGCCGCCACCCGTGCGTTGGCAGAAACTGCAGGTGGCCACCCGATCGATATCGTCTGCTGCCTCGACGAGCAGTGGCACACGGCGCACACCGGATCGTTTCGTGCCTGGGGCGGCCCGGACATCACGGTGCGGTGTGGGAACCACTTAGGAGAGCTGGTCGCTAGGTTTGCGCTGGGGGACCCGGAGGTTCGCGAGGTACGTTCGCGCATTGACGACCCTGACCCCGCCGCCATCACCGTTGTCGTCGTCGACGGGCCTGCGGGGTTAACTCCGCGCGCCCCGCTGGCCTTGGTGCCCGGCGCGCCGGAGACGCACGAGGCCATTGTGCGGTGGTTGGACGGTGGTGAAGCTGTGCTCGTCGATACGCAGGTGCTCGAACCGGAACTGTGGCGCGAACTCGCAGGACTTGAGCGCAAGGATGCGCGGTTGATCGATGCCGATGACACGCTGGGTGTCGGACGGTATGTAGCGGAGTGGAGCGTATGAATCCCATTGCAGTTGTAGGTCCTACCGCCAGCGGCAAGTCCGCGCTTGGCATTGCGCTTGCGCACGAGTTCGGCGGGGAAGTGGTCAACGTGGATTCGATGCAGCTCTACCGGGGCATGGATATCGGCACCGCGAAGTTGCCGGTGGAGGAGCGCGAAGGCATACCGCACCACCTGTTGGATATTTGGGACGTGACCAAGACCGCCTCCGTCGCGGAGTATCAGGCACTTGCCGTGGCCACGGTTGAGGAGATTATGGCGCGCGGCAAGATGCCGGTGCTGGTGGGTGGTTCGATGCTGTATGTGCAGTCGCTTATCGACGCCTGGTCCTTCCCACCCACCGACCCCGCCGTGCGCGCCCGCTATGAAGCGCGCCTGCAGGAGATCGGCGTCGACGCACTGCACGCCGAACTCGCCGAGGTTGATCCGGAAGCAGCCAGCATCATCGAGGACAAAGACCCGCGCCGCACCGTGCGCGCCCTCGAAGTCATCGAATTGACCGGCAAACCGTTCAAGGCTTCCCAACCGCCGAAAAATGCACCTCCACGTTGGGGCACGCGCATTCTTGGACTGCGCACGAACGCCGAGTGGCTCAACCCCCGCATCGAGCTGCGCACCCGCACGATGTTCGAGCATGGGCTTATCGACGAAACCCGCGCCCTGGTCACAGACGGCCTCGTCCGCAATTCCACTGCCGGGCGAGCCATCGGCTACGCGCAGGTTCTCGCAATGTTCGACGGGGAACTCACCGAAGAACAAGCACTCGAACAGACCATCACTGGTACTCGCCGCTACGTGCGCCGGCAACGCTCCTGGTTTAACCGCGACCCGCGCACGGTGTGGCTCGACGCTGCCGATTCGAACGTGGTGGATCTCGCGTTAGACTCGCTGGCGTGAAGTTCCTGAAAGCACATGCCACCGAAAACGATTTCGTCGTCCTGATCGATGTCGACGACCAACTCGACATCACCCCTGAGCAGGTCGCCTTCCTCTGCGACCGTCGCGCTGGCGTCGGCGGCGACGGCCTGCTGCGTGTCGTCCGACGTGACGGTATGTGGTTCATGGACTACCGAAACGCCGACGGCTCCATCGCCGAGATGTGTGGCAACGGCATCCGTGCCTTCTCCCATGTGCTCGTCGCCGAAGGGCTTGAAGATGCCCGCGAGTTCGACGTGGACACCCGCGCCGGGGTGAAGCACATCCGCGTGCTTGAAGCTGACGACGCCAACGCCGTCGTCTCCGTCGGCATGGGGGCGGTTCAGGTCACCGGTGTATCCACCGCATCGATGGGGGAGAACCAGTTCGCTGGCATCGGCGTGGACGTGGGCAACCCACACCTCGCCTGTGTGATCCCGAGCCTGACCCCTGAGGGGCTTGCGGAAATGGATTTTGTCGCCCCGACCTTCGACCCCGAGTTCTTCCCCGAAGGCGTCAACGTCGAAGTGCTTACCGAACTTCGCGACGGCGAAGCGCACATGCGCGTCTGGGAGCGCGGCGTCGGGGAGACCCGCTCCTGCGGCACCGGCACGGTTGCCGCAGCTCAGGCAGTGCTTGCAGACGCCGGAATTGAAAACGGTGCCGTCACCATCAACGTGCCCGGTGGCGCAGTCAAGGTCGAGCTCAACGACGGCGAAGCCACCATGACCGGCCCGGCCACCATCGTGTTTCGAGGAGAACTGACCAGCGCGCTTTAACGAGGAGTTTTTCAAAACCCAGCGCATGGGTGTGTGTTCCTGCTTACAATGCACCTGTCGTTTGCGCCGCAGCTTGGGATCAAGTTGCCGTTCTAAACCAGCAACTTCAAACCGTTACGCCGGGCCGATCTCCTTTGCGGCCCGGCGTGCGTCGTCCCAGGCCTCCTGAAGCTCGAAGGCACGCTCGTCGGCAACCATGAGAATGCGCTCTAGCTGGGTTTTGTCGGTGCCGGGGGATTCGAGATAACCGTCGACGCGCTCAATGAAGCGTCGCGCAGAGGATGCTCGAAGCAGAAACTCGTTGATTTGGGGCACAGAGTTATCGGGGTTTGCCAGGGCGGGGTAGTGCAGCGTGCGGTCTGCGATGTCGGCGGCTGATGCGCCGTTTTGGAGCTTTTCGTACGCGTCGAGAATTTCGAGGATGTCGTCGCGCGCGTACTGCAGTGACGAGCGCATTGCTGCCACTTCGGGGTCAGGCTGCAGATGTCGGCTGATGAAGAATGCACAAACAATCAGTAGGGCAGACACGAGCAGACCGGGTAGTTTCAACGTCAAGACAAGCACTACTGAGGCGGCGAGTACGAGCGCGCCGAGTAGTGCTCGCGAGAGGTCTTTGTCCGGTGAACTCATGGTTCAAGCCCTACGGGATTAATGGCCGCCGCAACCGCAGGATCCGCCGCAACCGCCGCAGCCGCCACCGGTCGGAGTGGGGATGGAGCCGGCCATCACTGCGGTGCCTGCGATGACGGAGTCGCGGGACGGCAGGTCGCCGTCGGGCAGGCATACGTCGAACGGGAACGCGGCGTCGACGGAGACGTGGATGAAGCGCTGGCCGGTCAGTTCGGAGGTGCGGTATTCCGCATCCAGTACGCGGCCGGAGAATTCGGCGCGTGCGTCCGGGGTAGCGGCGGCACCGGATGCGACTGCTTCGGCGCCCGGGGAGGTTACCGTGCCAACGACCGCTCCCGGGTGCAGGGCGAGGTATGCGTCGGTGGAGGTGTAGTTCTCCACCGACAGTGCGAGGGCGGTGACGGAGAGTTCTTGCCATTGGAGGGTGGGCTCGTCGACAAGCAATGGCCCCTGTGCAAGATTCACCGTCAGCGATGCCATGGCGTTGCCGCGCGGGTCGACGACGTCGGCGAGCGCAACTACGTCGTTGATTGGGGTGACGTGCGCGTAGGTGCGGGTCACGGAATCGAATCCTGCAAAGGTAGCGAACGGCTCAACTGCCAAAATGTTGAGCTGCGCACCTGAGGGGTCGGCGTATTGGATCAGTTGGCCGCCGCGCACTTCACCGGTGACTGCGAGACGGTCGGTGGCAATGGCGGCTTCCACAGCGTCCTGCCACTTATCAAAGTTCAAGCCGATTGCGGCGAGGTCGTTGCTGATTGCTGTGCTCATGGCGCCCGATAATAGTCGCAGTCGCACACGGGGAAGAATCTCGGCCGTATCTGCGTTTAATGGGGTAGATATGAAGAGGACATTTCAAGCTCCATTAAAGGATGTAATGACTGAACCCCACCTTGACCGTTTCGGCGGTAGCCGTGAGCGCTTTTTGCGTGACGACGACACCACGCCCGAGCAACGCGCCCACGACGAACTTCTCCGTGAGGCTTTTCGGCACAACACCGTCCCTGACGAATCCGCACCGACGGTAGGCGCGCTTGACCTGGAGGAGCGCAACGCGTTTCGTTCCGTGACCGGGTCGACCGAGATCCGCTCGCAGGACCAAAAAGACATCACCGAGGTGGAGTACCGCAAACTCCGCATCGAACAGGTCTTGCTCGTTGGCGCGTGGACCGAAGGCACCCTTGCAGAGATTGAGGCTCGCATGTGGGAGCTTTCAGCACTGGCGGAAACAGCCGGCGCTGAAGTCGTCGACATGCTGTATCAAAAGCGCGACAAACCTGATCCGGGTACGTATATCGGCTCCGGCAAGGTTGCGGAGTTGCGTGAGATTGTGCTGTCTACCGGCGTTGACACGGTGATTTTTGATGGTGAGCTTTCGCCGTCGCAGATGATCGCGCTGGAGGAAGCCCTCAAGATCAAGGTGATCGACCGCACGATGTTAATTCTCGATATCTTCGCCCAGCACGCGAAGAGTAAAGAGGGCAAAGCACAGGTCAGCCTTGCGCAGATGGAGTACCTCTACAGCCGTACCCGCGGTTGGGGTGGCAACCTGTCGCGTCAGGCGGGCGGTCGTGCTGGCTCCAACGGCGGTGTGGGCCTGCGTGGTCCTGGTGAGACGCGTATCGAGGCCGACCGTCGCCGCCTGCGCACCGAGATGGCCAAACTGCGCCACCAGCTGCGCGATATGGAGACTGCCCGAGAGATCAAGCGCGCGCAGCGCCAGCGCTCCACTATCCCGAAGATCGCGATCGCGGGCTACACCAACGCAGGTAAATCCTCGTTGATCAACGCGATGACGGGTGCGGGCGTGCTGGTGGAGGACGCGCTGTTTGCCACTCTCGACCCATCGACGCGCAAGGCCAAGTTGGCAGACGGGCGCAACGTAGTGCTGACCGACACTGTCGGGTTTGTGCGCCACCTGCCTACCCAGCTGGTTGAGGCGTTTAAGTCCACGCTCGAAGAGGTCAGCGGCGCCGACCTTGTCCTGCACGTCGTGGACGGTTCGGATCCGTTCCCACTGAAGCAGATCGAAGCAGTCAATGCGGTCCTTGCAGAGGTCACACGCGACTCGGGCGAGGAGATGCCGCCGGAGATCGTTGTGGTGAACAAGATCGACGACGCTGACCCGATCGTGCTCGCCGAACTTCGCCACGCCTTTGAAAAAACCGGCCGCACCGCGGTGTTTGTGTCCGCGCTGACGGGGGAGGGAATCGACGAGCTAGAGGCGCGCATCGAGCAGCACCTCAACTCCATCGACGCGCACGTGACCATGGTCGTGCCCTACACCCGCGGTGATGTGGTAAGCCGCGTGCACGAGGAGGGCACAGTGCGCTCCGAGGAGTACGAGGCAGAGGGCACGCGTATCGACGTCCGCCTGCCACGTGTCCTCGCCGACCAGTATGCGGAGTTCGTCGTCTCCTAAGCCTGGCGGTTCGGGTTGGCGTTGACCCCGGTGTTAGCGCCAGTAAGGGTCGAACGCCTTGTAGGTTTCGGCCCCGGTGAGCATCTCGGCGGCGCTTTCGTCTACGACAACCTTCGCGGCGTTGTGCAGCTGCAGTGCCGATGCCGGGCACGATGCGGACAGAGGCCCCTCGACGAGTGCTTGTACCGCGTTAGCCTTCGCCGGGCCAGTGGCGATAAGCACCAGGTGGCGTGCCTCAAGGATGGTGCCGATGCCCTGTGTCAGGGCTTGGCGCGGGACCTCGTCGGCAGAATCGAAGAAGCGTGCATTGTCCTCGATCGTGCGTGGATGCAGGTCGATGAGACGGGTACGGGAGCGCAGCGAACTCGTCGGCTCGTTGAACGCAATGTGTCCGTTTGCGCCAATGCCGAGAATTTGGATATCTACACCGCCCGCGTGGCGGATGGCGTGGTCGTAGGAGGTAGCTGCTGCCTGGGGGTTGGCGGCCTCGCCGTCGGGAGACGCAACGGACGAATCCGGAATGTCGATAGAGCCGGTGAACTCGCGGCGAATCGTCGAGTAGTAAGACTGCTCGTGGTCACGAGGGATGCCGTAGTACTCGTCCAGCAAGAAGGCCTTGCAGTTGGCGAAGCTCAAGCCTTCTTCGCGGTGTCGGCGGATGAGCTCTTTATAGGTTGGGTTGGGTGAGGATCCGGTCGCAAGGCCGATGGTGGCGCCTTGGCGTGCGAACGGCTCGATGCAATCGGCGGCGTATGTGCCGACTTCCTCGGGGGTGCGTCGAATGATGATGTCCATGAGGAGCAACTTACCCGCTCGAACTGCTGCGGCTGCGATTAGCTATGCAAAGCGCGCGAGGGCCATAATGAAGACTCGTGACGAACTCAATTGGTTGGACCCTGCATGGCGACGGACGCCATGTGAAACCCGGGGCGGTTGTCGCTCCCGACGAACGACTGTCGTGGTCGCGCACCATCGGCATCGGCATGCAGCATGTGGTGGCTATGTTTGGCGCAACACTGCTGGTGCCCACGCTCACTGGCTTCCCAGTAAACACCACGTTGCTGTTTTCCGGACTTGGCACGATTATCTTCCTGCTGATCACCCGGAACCAGTTGCCGAGCTACCTCGGCTCTTCTTTTGCCTTCATCGCCCCGCTGACCGCGTCTCAGCAGTATGGCATTGGATCGCAACTCGGTGGCGTGCTGCTGACGGGTGTGGCGCTCATCCTTGTCGGCGTGATCGTGCAAAAAGCCGGCAAACGCGTCATTGACGCCGTAATGCCCCCTGTAGTCACAGGGGCGATTGTGGCGTTGATCGGCTTTAACCTCGCACCGACTGCGGTCAGTAACGTACAAACCCAGCCTGCTGTTGCAGGCGTGACTTTGCTGACCATCGTGGTGGTCACGGTTGCAACGCGCGGGATGCTTTCCCGACTGTCCATCCTGATTGGTGTGTTGGTGGGTTGGCTCTTCGCTGCGCTCACTGGCGGTTTGAGCGAGGACGCGTTGGCCACAATCGGTGACGCCGCCTGGGTTGGCCTGCCGCAGTTCCACACTCCGGAGTTCCACCTTTCTGCCGTGCTAGTGACACTTCCGGTGCTTGTTGTGCTCATTGCTGAAAACGTCGGACACGTCAAGGCGGTCGCCGAGATGACCCACCGCAACCTGGACCACATGCAGGGCTGGGCACTGATCGGCGATGGCATCGCCACGACCCTGGCGGGTGGCTTCGGCGGCTCCGGCACCACTACTTACGCCGAAAACATTGGAGTCATGGCCGCGACCAAGGTGTATTCCACCGCTGCGTACTGGGTGGCTGCCACCTTCGCGATCATCCTCGCGTTCATCCCGAAGTTCGGCGCCGTCATCTTCACCATTCCCGCCGGCGTGCTCGGTGGCGCGTGCTTGGTGCTCTACGGCCTGATCGGCATGCTTGGCGTGCGTATCTGGCAGGACAACAAGGTCGACTTCACTGACCCGGCGAACCTCACCGCAGCTGCCGTCGCGCTGATTGTCGGCATCGGCAACCTCACCTTCGAGGTCGGGCAGGTCACCCTGGAAGGCATCGCCCTCGGCTCCGTCGGCATCATCGTTATCTATCCGCTGATGCGGTGGGCTTACGACCATATTGGTGAAGGCCAGTTCCGCTAACCTCACCCATCAAAAAGACTACGCCCGGGCAACCACTGTGGTTGCCCGGGCGTAGTCGTCGCTAAGCAAGAAGCTTTTACTCGTCGTCGAGATTTTTCGCGATCAGTGCGGCGATCTTCTCAACCGCCTCGGCATTATCAGAGGTGACGATGACCTCATCGCCGTGCTCTGCACCCATCGCCATGATCATGAGCGAGGACGCAGCATCAGTCTCATCGTCCTCGTCGCCGCCGACCAGGGTAAGCAGGATCTCGTCATCGTACTCACCAGCAGCGTCCGCAATCACCGTCGCCGGACGAGCGTGCAGACCAACCGTGGAACCGACCTTGACCGTCTTCGAAGCCATAATGCAACTTTCCTTTCACGCGGTTTTTCAAGAATGCGTTTTGCAGTTGAGTGTACGCCCTTGTGCTTAAGCCGACACGAGTTCTTCCTCGCGTTTCGCAGCCTTTCGGATCTCATCGTTAGGCCACCACTGTTTGAGCGCCACAACAGCGAGCGTTGCCACCGCGACACCGGCAGCCAACGCCACGAGCATGCCCCACCACGGGTGGTAGGCGATGATCACAAACACGCCACCGTGCGGTGCCTGCGCACCCACACCAAGGGCCATCGAGACCGCACCTGCGGTTGCACCGCCAAGCATCATCGAAGGGATCACACGGAACGGATCTGCAGCTGCGAACGGAATTGCGCCTTCTGACACGAACGACAATCCCAACAGCCAGGCAGATTTGCCGTTCTCCTGCTCAGCCGGGGTAAACAGCGAGGAACGCAGGAAGGTGGCGATAGACAGCGCGATCGGCGGCACCATGCCCGAGATCATCACCGCAGCCATGATTTCGTACGCACCCTGGGTACCCGCAGACAAGCCAGCGGTGCCGAACAGGTAAGCAGCCTTGTTCACCGGACCACCCAGGTCGAAGCACATCATCAGACCGATGATCACGCCAAGCAGCACGGCAGACGAACCGGACATGGACTCCAGCCACGCGGTGAGTCCTTCCATGACAGCGCCGAGCGGACGGCCCAGCAGCAGGAACATCAGTACGCCGATGAACAGCGATGTCAGCAGCGGGATGATCACCACCGGCATGAGCGAGCTCAGCCAGCGCGGAACCTTCCAGGTCTGAATCCAGTGGGCGATCACACCTGCGAGCAAACCGGTGATCAGGCCACCGATGAAGCCAGCGCCGACCATCACGGAGATTGCGCCGCCGACGAAGCCAGGTGCGATACCCGGGCGCCCAGCGAGTCCGTAGCCGATGTAGCCGGACAGTGCCGGCACGACGAATTGCATAGCCATCTGCCCAGTGGCGAAGAGCACTGCGCCGAGGTAGAGCAACCAGCCGGAGCGGCTGAACGCAATGAGTTCGCCGTCCACAGTGATCTGATTGCCCGGCAGGTTGGTCGGGGAGTGCTCGGTGACCAGTGCCTGCCAGCCATTCGCCATGTCCGCGCCGCCGAAGAGAAATCCGAGGGCCAACAGCAGGCCACCGGCGGCGACGAACGGCACCATGTAGGAAACGCCGGTCATGATCGCTTGCTGGATACGCTTTGGCCAGCTCTGTGTCGCGGCAGACGCGGTGTCGTCACTATCTGCCTTCGACGCTGCAGCTACTCGAGGTGCGTTTGGGTCCTTCGATGCGGCGATCGCCTCATCGATGATCGCGTCCGGTTCGTTGACACCACGCTTGACTGGACTGTCGACCACGGGCTTACCCGCGAAGCGACTCTTTCCGCGAACAGCGACATCATGGGCGAAAATCACCACATCAGCGGAATCGATAAACGCCTGGTCGAGCGGATCCCCACCGGAGGAGCCTTGCGGCTCGACACGAAGATCAGCATTGTCGCGCTTGCTAGCTGCTTGCGTCAGTGCATCCGCTGCCATGTAGGTGTGCGCAATGCCGGTCGCACACGATGTGACCGCTGCAATACGAATTGGCGCATTGCTTTGCGACGACACCACCGCATCGGCCTTCTTCTTCGGTTCAGCCTTCTTCGGTTCAGCCTTCTTCGGTTCAGCATTGACCACGCCGTGCACAAGATCCACAATCTCCTGCTCAGACGCGGCGGAGCGGAGGTTATCAACGAAATCGCCGCGGACAAGTGCGCGGGCGAGCTTCGAGAGAATCTTTAAGTGTGCCTTGCCGCCGCCTTCAGGTGCTGCAATGAGAAACACCAGCTCGGCGTCACCGTCGGGGCCGTTGAAGTCAACAGGGTTGGACAGCCGGGCAAACGCAAGCGTGGGTTCGGTGACAGCGGCACTACGGCAGTGCGGGATAGCGACCCGTCCGTTCACGCCGGTGCCGGCCTTAGCCTCGCGCGCGACGGCTGCCTCAGCCACCGCTGCGGCATCAGTCGCACGGCCAGAATCTGCGATACGTGCAGCGAGCTGGCCAATGACATCGGAGGGAGAAATGCCAAGGTCAGCATCAAGCGTGACAAGTTTTGGCGTGATGAGAGGTTGATTCACGTTGTCTTCTTTCATGCAGCTATACGGGGAATACGTGAGTGTGTTCAAGGTCGATATCGGAAGGAGAGGGGATGCCAGTGCCCGGCAGCGACGCCGCAGCCGAGCCGTACGCCACTGCACGGCGGAGGCACTCGGCTGGTTCATCCCCGGCGATCCGTGCCATCAGGTAGCCAGCCAACGAACTATCACCAGCGCCGACGGTTGAGAGCACCGTGACTGGAGGTGGGTTCGCCGCCCATGCGCCAGCGCGAGTAACTAAGCATGCACCGGCGCCGCCTAAGGTGACCAGTGCTTCGTTGACCCCGTGGTCAATCAGTTTCTGTGCTGCCGAAACGATGGCGGCGTAGTCGCCCTCGGAAGCGCTGCGCTCCAATGCGCTGCCGTCGCCACCGGTGAGCTGCGCGAGCTCAAACGCGTTTGGCTTCAACACGTCCGGCGCGCTCGTATCGAGTCGCTCACCAATTGCCTGCAGCGGTGCATCGGAAGTATCCACTGCGACCAGCGCGCCAGCATTAACCCGACGGATGCGCTCCACAAGATCTGCGTACCAGTCAGTTGGGACACCAGGGGGAAGCGATCCTGCAAGAACGACGGCTTCAGCGTCTGCGACGACTGAATCTATAGCTGATTCAACGGCCGCCTTTTCGTCGTCGCAAAGCCTCGCTCCTGGTTCGTTGATCTTTGTCGTTGTTGCGTCATCTTCAACGATCGCAGTATTGGTTCGCACCGATGCCGCGATAGCAACGGGGTGAAACTGCACCGGCAGTTTACGGATGACGTCCGCAAACGGATCGGAGGGGGCACAGGGGGCAATCGCGATGGTTCGAATGCCCGCTTTGGCACACGCGTGCGCGACATTGACCCCTTTTCCACCCGCCTCTTTTCGGGTCTGGGAAATCCGCGCAACCTCACCGCGTTTAAGCACGGGGACGTTTACGGTCACATCCATGCTGGGGTTTGGGGTGAGGGTGACTACCCGCACCGTGTTCTTTGTGCTGCTCACACAACCAGTGTGTCCGATTGTATCCGTTTTTGCAACGAATCCCACACAATCGGAACTAATGTGCGCTGGATGTCACCGGCGCAAGAACGACCTCAATATCATTGCGCTCGAGATCTTCGAGGAATGTCTCAGGTGCACCACTATCGGTAATGACGATGTCGATGGCATCGAGGGGTGCGAAACTGACAAGGTAATCGTTGCCGATCTTCGATGAATCACACAAGACCACGACCTTCTGGGCATTTGTGACCATGGCCGATTTCACGGCTGCTTCCTGAGAGTCGGCGGTAGACAGGCCGTGGTCAATTGTCAGTGCATTGGTACCAATGAATGCGACATCGGCGCGGAGCAATGCCAACGTTCGTAGTGCGGTCGCACCAACTACCGCTTGCGTGATTGCACGAACTGACCCTCCAAGAAGCTGTACGCCATCAAGGCCTGCGGAGGAAAGATCCAGGGCGATTGGCAGCGAATTTGTCACGATAGAGCAGTCTTGAGCGCGGGTGCCCTCGCAAAGCAACTGTGCAAAGTAACTGGTTGTAGAGCCAGAATCCAGAAAAATCGCGGCGTTGTCGTGGCGGGGGAGAAAATCCAGTGCAGCTTTCGCGATCGCGGTTTTCGCATCAGATGCCGCACGAGACCGGGCATCGAGCGGGAGTTCAGAGGTGAGAAACGCTTGGTTTGCAACAGCACCACCATGTACGCGGTGCACAATCCCATCGGCGTGAAGTGCGGTGAGGTCGCGGCGGATCGTTTCGGCAGTGACATCGAACTTCTCCGCGAGTTCAGCGACGCTCACCCTGCCTTCCACAGCAGTAAGTGACGCAATCTGGCGTTTGCGCTCCTCGGCGTACATCGCACTCCTCAATCGTTTTGGTCGGAGTACTCAGTATTTCAGACATTCATGCCCGGATGTCTGCGATTGTGTTTGTTTTGCCCCTAAAGGAGGGCAGATTCCCGCTAAAGGGTGCGGAAAACGGAAATAACACGCCCCATGATCTCTGCGTTATCGCCCTTGATTGGGGCAAAAGCATCATTGTGGGGAAGGAGCCACACACCGGTGGAATCGCGGTGGAACTCTTTGACTGTCGCCTCGCCGTCAAGCAATGCAGCGACGAACTCGCCTTCCTCGGCAACAGGCTGCGAACGTACAACAACCCAGTCGCCGTTGAGGATGCCAGCATCGCGCATGGACTCTCCAACAACCTGAAGCATGAAAACGTCGCCATCGCCGAGTAGGTCACTAGGAAGTGGGTAATACGTGTCGACGTTTTCTTCGGCCAGGATTGGCGCGCCAGCTGCTATCTGTCCCAAAACTGGAACGTAACGCGCGGGAGTGGCGTCCTCGGGTGTGTCCTGCTGGGGGGTCTTGCGCTTCGGTTTGGTTGTCTGTTGCAGGTGGCGCAGATCCACGGCACGCGGCTTATTGGGGTCGCGGCGCAGGAATCCCTTCTTCTCCAGTTCCTTGAGCTGGTATGCCACGGATGAGGTTGATTGCAGCCCGGTAGCGTCGCCGATCTCACGGATGCTTGGCGGGTAGCCGCGGAGCACAACGGCGTCTTGGATGACCTGAAGGATTCGACGTTGCCTGTCTGAAAGTGTGCTCATGTCGAGATTGCCTGCGTCAGATTTTTTCTTTGCCACTGCTTTTCCTCTTTCCGCGTGTCTCTGTTTCTAGGTCTGTAGGCATAGAACCTACCAGATAGGGCAAGTTTGTTCGATATTTTCCACTTTGGGCTAGACAGTATTTGCTCGCTTTGCTATAAATCGAACATGTAAGCGGAATCGAACATACAAACGATTACATATTCGAACATGTCGAGTGCATTCGTACAGTGGTGCACGAGATTGAAGGAGAGTGAAATGTCGGTAACGATTAATCCAGCAGTGAACAGTGGGTATGGGAGCGATTGCGGTGTATCTCGGACGCCTCGGTTAGCGCAGCCGGTCGAGGTGTGGGACCTTAATCCAGGACGAGATCGTAGCGGTGTTTATAGCGGTGTTCGAACGCTTGACGTTATTGATCGAAAGGGTGAGCGTACAGAGAACCTAGGTCATGGACGTCGGGAATATGTATCTGAGGCATTCGAATCTCACCGCGAGGGCAAGGAAGGTTTCGTCTTAGCAGCGTTGCTGACTGGAGCGCTTTTAGCCGGCTCTGCGTTTGGTGGAGTGTTTAGTGATGCAGGCCAGGTGCCGGGGTCGTCCCAGCCGGTTTTCATCGCAGACTCTGAGGTGGTCCGCTAGAGGGGTAGTCTGAGCCCTATGTATTGCCCCTTCTGTCATAACGAACAGACCAGAGTCGCTGACTCCAGACTTGTCGAAGCAGGCTCTGCAATTCGCCGTCGCCGTGAATGTACAGAATGCGGTGGTCGATTCACCACTGTTGAAAACGCGGTACTCACCGTCGTCAAACGTAATGGAGTAAGTGAGCCGTTCGACCGCGACAAGCTCATCGTTGGTGTGCGGCGTGCATGTCAAGGTCGGGACGTTTCCGACGATGCACTGAAGCGCCTCGCACAAGAAGTCGAAGAAATCGTGCGTGCGCAGGGCAGCTCGCAGGTTCCTGCTCACGAGATTGGTTTGGCAGTACTCGAGCCACTTCGTGCGCTTGACGAGGTTGCATACCTGCGCTTCGCATCTGTGTATAAGTCGTTTGAAAGTGCCGACGATTTCGAGTCGGAAATCAGGCTTATGCGTCGGCGCGACCGCGAAGAATATCGCTAGCGCAGCGCATCAATTTTCTTCTCAATCCGGCGCTGGCTGACCGGTCGGGGAGTGCCAAGTCGCTGCGCGAACAAACTGACCCGCAACTCCTCAATGAGCCAAAGAATATCCTTGTAGGCCCGCGTCTTCGACCGTTGTGCGGGAAGTCGCTTCATATGATCAGCAAGGTAGCGTTTCACCCCATCGACAACTTCCTGGCGGTCAGCATCTCGGTCCGGGTCCAGACGCATATCCTCCAGCCGGATCCGCATCGCATCGATATAGCGCGGCAAATGCTGCAAGTGCTGCACCCCATGAACCGTTATTGCGTGACGGGGGAGGTAGAAGACGAGCTGCGAACGCATGTCATCAATCGCAGGCCCCTCCCACTGATCGAGCTCCACCGAAATGTCGGCGTACGCGGCAAGCGCTGGAGCAGTGTTGACCACAGCACGCCTTACACCACCCGAGACCTGTGGCTTAATCTCGGCGAGAAGGGCGTCGAACTCCTCCGGAGTGCGCACCGGGCCCCCGTGCGACATCATCAGATCGCGAATCACTGCTACACGAGCATCCTCGACCAGGTCATTTGCTCCGCCGTGGGGATAGCGGTCAACAGCGACCTTGTGGCGCAGCGGTAGGCCCTTGGTCATCTGCTGCGCATTCACGTTGATTTCGCGCAACAGCAACGTCAGTGTCGCAGTGACCATCGACGCGTCGGCGGCAGCCTTCGTCGGATGCACCGTGACCTTGACACCGTCTTTTGTAGCTTCGAGTGCTGGGTAAGCATCAACCTCGTTACCGTCGATTGTTGTGGTCACAGTCTCCGGTACAGCGCCGAGCGAGTCCGACGTCCACTTTTTTACAGACTCAGACTCCGATTGGCGTCCAGCTTTGGATACAGACGACTTAATCTTGCCCGCCTGACGGCGTTTTAACGCTGCGAGATCCTTGTCGTGGTCGACGATCTTGCCGCGGCGGTCGATTGCCGCATAGGTAACCTGCAAGTGCGGTGGCAACGCCTGGGGGTTGAAATCCGTGGCGTTAATACCGCGGCCACCAACGCTTCGAAGCGCATCGGCGAGCGCTTCAGTAAACGGGATGTCCGTGTTGACGTCCTCGGGCATTACCTCGAGTGCACGCTGCGCAAAGTCGGGGGCGGGGACGACGGTTTTACGTAACGCCTTCGGTAGGGTGCGGATCATCTCGGCAGCGAGTTCAGAGCGCAAGCCTGGGACGAGCCAATCGAAGCCGTCAGGGTCAAGGTTTGCCAGGAGTGGCACGGGTACCTCGACAGTGACTCCATCAAACGGGTCGCCCGGTTCGAACTTGTAGCGCAGTGCGTATTCCACGGAGCCCTGGCGCTTGGCCTCGGGAAAGGCGGTCGCAGAGGCGTCAACGTTGTCGTCGTCAAGCAATGCGTTCGGATCGAAGTCCAAATAATGCTTGTCTTTCGCACGCTGTTTCTTCCACCACGAATCAAAGTGGCGAGCGGTGGTGACATTGTCGGGCAGGCGAGCGTCGTAAAAGTCGAACAACGTATCTTCGTCGACGACAAGGCCGCGGCGGCGAACCTTTTCCTCGACCTCGGCTGCTTCCGCAAGCAACGCTTCATTGTGGTCGATGAACTTATGGTGACGGTTCCAATCGCCCTCCAGCAACGCGTGGCGGATGAACATTGTGCGCGCAGCGGCAGGATCCACCCGGTGGTAGGGAACAAGCCGATCACGCACGATGGTCACGCCGTAAAGCATGGATTTTTCGTGGACCATCGCTGCGGAACGCTTACGCGACCACACAGGTTCCGAATAGGAGTGTTTGAGCAGGTCGCCGGCGGCACGCTCAACCCAAACAGGTTCGATCTTGGCTACGTCACGAGCCCAGAGCCGTGACGTTTCGACGAGTTCAGCGGCCATGAGAAACTCCGGAGGCCGCTTAGCCAGCGACGAGCCGGGAAAGACCATAAACCGTGTCCCGCGCGCTCCCTGAAACTCTTTGGAATTGCCGTCACGCGCGCCGATATTGGAGAGCAAACCAGTCAAGAGCGACTGGTGGACTGCAGCTGCATCGCGCTCACCCGCGACACTATCGGCGGGAGACCAGCCGAGCTGTCGCTCCACGTCGCGCAATTGGCGGACAAGATCGCGCCACTCACGGATGCGCATGTAGTGGAGGAACTCGCGCTTCATACGCTTACGGAATGCGTTGCCGGACAGCTCGTCGCGGGAATCGCCGATGTAATCCCACAGTTTCAGCGATGACAGGAAGTCGGACTCTTTGTCCTTGAAGCGGGCGTGTGCTTGGTCGGCCTGGGCCTGGTACTCCAAGGGGCGTTCTCGAACATCCTGGATGGTCATGGCTGCGACGATGACAGTGACGTCATCGAGCACGCCGAGGCGATTGGCCTCCACCAGCATGCGGGCCATCTTGGGGTCCACAGGAATGCGGGAAATATCGCGGCCAACGTTGGTGAGGGTCGGTGCGCCACCACGTTCTTTTTGCGAGATCGCCCCCAATTCGTGCAGCAGCATAAGTCCGTCGCGGACCGCCTTATGGTCAGGCGCCTGGATGAAGGGGAACTCATTGATATCCCCAAGCCGCAGCGAGATCATCTGCAAGATGACTGACGCCAAGTTTGTGCGCAGAATCTCCGGGTCAGTGAACTCTGGGCGCGCTTCGAAGTTCTCCTCCGAATACAGGCGGATGGCAATGCCGTCGGCGGTACGGCCTGATCGGCCCGAACGCTGGTTCGCGGAAGCCTGGGAGATTTCCTCGATAGGCAGACGTTGGACCTTGGTGCGTGTCGAATACCTCGAGATACGCGCCAGGCCAGTGTCCACCACATAGTGGATGCCCGGCACGGTCAGAGACGTTTCGGCGATGTTTGTCGACAACACAATGCGACGACCCGAGTGTGGGGAGAACACACGGTGCTGCTCCGCGTTGGAGAGGCGACCGAACAGCGGAACAACCTCAACGCCACGCCAGTGCTGCTTCTCAATCGCCTCCATGCAGTCACGGATGTCGCGCTCTGAAGAGAAGAAACACAGAATGTCGCCGTTGCCCTCACCCATAAGTTCTTTGCAGGCGGCGACGACACCGTCGATCAAGTCGGTGTCAATCTCCTTGATGGAGCCGTCTTTTTTCTGAATCTGCTCAACCAGTGGTCGGTAGCGGATTTCGACTGGGTAAGTACGCCCGGAGACCTCGATAATCGGAGCTGGGTTGCCCTCGGCGTCGGCGAAGTGGCTGGCAAATGCCTCCGGGTCAATGGTCGCAGATGTGACAATCACTTTGAGGTCCGGCCGCTTGGGCAGCAGTCGCTTGAGGTAGCCCAGCAGGAAGTCGATGTTGAGTGAGCGCTCGTGGGCCTCGTCGATAATGATCGTGTCGTACGCGTTGAGGAAGCGATCGCGCTGCATCTCTGTGAGCAAGATGCCGTCCGTCATCAGCTTGACCGCAGTAGACGGGGATACTTTGTCGTCGAAACGAATGGCGTAGCCGACAGATTCACCGATGTCCTGGCCGAGCTCGTCGGCGATGCGCTCCGCAACGGTGCGAGCGGCGAGTCTGCGCGGCTGCGTGTGTCCAATCAGTCCACGCCGGCCACGCCCCATCTCCAGCAGCATCTTTGGAATCTGGGTGGTCTTGCCCGATCCCGTCTCGCCGGCGATAACAACGACCTGGTTGTCGCGCACCAGTTCCATGATGTCGTCGCGGCGCGCAGACACCGGCAGGTTTTCCGGGTAAGTAATTTCAGGGATCAGAGCATCGCGCTTCTCGACGACACCCCGTGCCCTCTCAATATCCTTCCCAATCGCCCGCAGCGCATCCGGCGCGCTCGCATTTTTGAGTCGCCTACGGAACCGTCGAACATCCGCAATCGGTACAGCATCGAGCGCATCGTAGAGCTGCGGCTTCGGCGGGGCGGGGGAGGAGGAAGAATGATCAGTCATAGCCAGAGGCAGAGCTTAGCGCGGAAGCAGGGATTTACCTGATTCCAGGGCTCGCTCATACGAAGCCTTCGCGAGTTGCCCTAACTGCTCGAACTCCGCAACACGCTGCGAGGACGCGCGGTAGACCAAGCTCACCGTGCGTTGCGCCTGTACGCCGTTTGCAAACGTTGCGGAAGCGACTCCGGGGCGAGAGCACTCAGTGCCTACCGCGGAGGCCGGAATCAACGTTGACCCCAGCCCTGCCACGACCAACTGGACGATCGTGGTCAGTGACGATGCGCGTGTCACAGCATGCTTGCGCGCGCCGGGAGTTGCCTCAGCGATCTTGCACAGCTCCACAATCTGATCCCGCAGACAGTGGCCGTCATCCAGTAGTAAAAGGTTGAGGTCCTTCAGGCTGTCCAGCCCCAAATCGGTGCGGCCGGCAAGTGGATCGTCCGGATTGGTCACTGCCACAAACGGCTCGTCGTAAAGCGGCAATTGCTCCAAACCTGGTGCGTGCGTCGGAGTGGCAAGCACTGCCAGATCGAGTTGCCCGTCGCGCAACATTTGTAACAGTTGATCCGTTTGGTTTTCTACGATGCGCGGTTCCAAATCCGGGTAGTTTTCCTCGATCCCAATAAGCACTCCCGGAAGGAGATACGGCGCAATTGTAGGGATGATGCCAATGTTCAGTGGGCCGGCGAGCTCGCCGAGCGCTCCGCGCGACTGGGCAAGAAAAGCATCGGCAGCGTCGAGGGTTGCCTTCGCATATGGCAACAGCGCTTCACCGGTGGGGGTGACGATCACGCGCCGGGTGGAACGCTCGATAAGTTGCAGGCCAAGACCATTTTCAAGCGACGCCAAAGCCTGTGACAGGGAAGGCTGGGAGATGCCAAGTTTCGCTGCTGCGCTCACAAAGTGTTTCTGTTCTGCAACCGTGACAAAGGTACGGATCTGTGCGAGTGTCGGTTTATACTCTCGATTGCTCATACTTATGAATCCTACACCGGCTAATAGGTTTTTGGTTGCAACCTTCTGCGAACTGTGTCATACTGTTTTACGTCCGAAACACATTCGTTTGACCAGATTCTTTTGGAGGATCATCATGCCGATCATGACCGTTGGAGAGCGTTTTCCGGAGTTCGACCTTCTCGCACTGAAGGGTGGCAACCTGAAGGAAGCTAACGCTGCTTCCCCGGACGACTACTTCGAGCGCGTCTCCCTGGATAAGTACGAGGGCAAGTGGAAGGTCATCTTCTTCTACCCGAAGGACTTCACCTTCGTTTGCCCGACCGAGATCGCCGCATTCGGCAAGCTCAACGAGGAGTTCGAGGACCGCGACACCCAGGTGCTCGGCGGCTCCATCGATAACGAGTTCTCGCACTTCAACTGGCGTGCAACCCACGAGGAACTGCTGGACATCCCGTTCCCGATGTTCTCGGACATCCGCCACGACCTGATCCGCGCCCTCGGTGTTGAGAACGCTGACGGTGTCGCAGACCGTGCAACCTTCATCATCGACCCGGACGGCATCATCCAGTTCGTGTCCGTCACCCCGGACGCTGTTGGCCGTAACGTCGACGAGGTCCTGCGTGTCCTCGACGCTCTGCAGTCTGAAGAGGTCTGCGCTTGCGATTGGCAGAAGAACGACCCGACCAAGAACATCGACAAGATGGCTGTGGTCCAGGAGTCCCTGAAGTAGCACCCGAACTTTAGTTTCCGTGCCGCCCCGCGCTCCTTAACGCTGGAGTGGCGGGGCATTCCCATACCAACCGAAAGGATCAACGTATGTCTATCGATAACCTGCGCAACGCACTTCCCGAGTACGCAAAGGACCAGAAGCTCAACCTTGGTTCGCTGACCCGCTCGACCGAGCTGAATGAGCAGCAACTGTGGGGCACGCTCGTCGCCTCCGCGGCCGCGACCCGCAACGCAACCGTCATCTCCGAGATCACCGACGAGGCCAAGGAGCACCTCTCCGAGGAGGCCATCGACGCAGCCTTCGGTGCGGCCACTGTCATGGCGATGAACAACGTCGCGTACCGCGCTAAGGGCTGGTTGGGTGACGACTACGCCAACGTGAAGTTCGGTCTTCGCATGAACATCATCTCCAAGCCGGGCGTGGAAAAGGCTGATTTCGAGCTGTGGTCGCTCGCCGTTTCCACCATCAATGGTTGCGAGCACTGCGCTGTCGCCCACGCCAACACCGTCCGCGAGGAAGGCCTGACCAAGGAACAAGTCTGGGAATCCATCAAGATTGCCGGTGTTGTCCAGGCTGTTGCCCAGACGATCACCATCGAAGACGCACGCTAAGCCACTAGCGCGTATCGACGATTAAACGCCGCTGGCCCCGAACCTTTCTGTTCGGAGCCAGCGGCGTTTCGTCGTTAAGCAGAGCGCGCTACATGGGGCTGAGCACCTTGGTGGTCAGCGAGAACAGGTCCTTCGGATCATCCGGATCGGCGACCAACTCAATATAGGTCTGGAAGTCGGTGCCAGCAGTCGAGTCGCGCAGGTAGCGCAGGGCGGAGAAGTCCTCGATAGCAAAGCCCACGGAGTCGAACAGCGTGATCTCCTCATCGCTGGAGCGGCCCGGGACCTTGCCTGCGATGACCTTCCACAGTTCGACAACCTCGAAGTCCTCGTCCTTGTTCTGGATCTCGCCTTCGATGCGGGTCTGTGGAGGGAACTCGACGAACACGGTGGCGTCGTCAAGAATGCGCGGATCAAGCTCCGTCTTGCCGGGGCAGTCGCCGCCCACACCATTGATGTGGACGCCCGGGCGAACCAACGAGTAGTCCAGGATGGTGTTCTGGGCCTTGTCGGCGGTGCAGGTCGTAATGATGTCTGCGCCTTCGAGCGCATCCTCAACGCTGTCGGCGATGTAGACCTCGATGCCGAGTGGCTCGATATTGCGGCGGAACTTCTCCATAGCGTTCGGGTCGATATCGAAGATGCGAACCCGCTCGATGCCCAGCGCCGCACGGAACCCGAGTGCCTGGAACTCCGACTGCGAACCGGAGCCAATCATCGCCATGACCTCAGAGTCCTTGCGGGCGAGGTACTTTGCCGCCATTGCGGAGGTTGCAGCAGTACGAAGTGCAGTGAGCAAGGTCATCTCGGCTTCAAACGTGGGGTAGCCGTTGTCTACGTCAGCCAGGAAACCGAAAGCGGTCACAGTTTGGAAGCCACGAGCCGGGTTCGACGGGTGGCCGTTGACGTACTTGAATCCGTACTCGACTGAGTCGGAGGTGGGCATCAGTTCGATGACACCGATCGGGGTGTGGCTAGCCACGCGCGGAATTTTGTCGAATTCTTCCCAGCGGACGAAGTCCTTTTCGATGTATTCGAGGATGCCGGCGATGATCTTCTCCACACCGTGGTGGTCGATCCAGCGGCACATGTTGGTGACGTCGACGAGTTGAGTCATACGGGTAGTTCCTTTCAAAAATGTGGGGAATTAATGGGCAACGATTGGGGGATCGATATCAGGGGCTTGTTCACCAGTGACGTGCTCGTAGTTTACGTGCGAGCGTGAAATGAACTCGACGCGATCGCGGACCTTGAACCAGCCGAACGCAAGCGCCGGCCACATCAGCAGCGACACAATCAGTGTCCAGGTGCCAATTGGGTAGTCGAAGGCCATGAGCACGACAACCAGCCCAAGGAACAGCAGCGAGACAATATCGGTGAACGGCGAGAATGGTGCGCGGTAATCCGGACGGGTGTACTTGCCCTGCCGGGCCAGCCGCACAAAGCGCATGTGCGACAGGGAAATTGCCGCCCAGGACGCCATCGTGCCAAGTGCCGCGATATTCAACACAACCTCGAACGCTGCCTCCGGCACGAAGTAGTTGAGCACAACGCCGAACAGGGCGACGCCGGTGGTCATCAGAATGCCACCGTAGGGCACACCACCCTTGGTGACCTTGCCTGCCCACTGCGGTGCGGAACCGGCCTTGGACAGCGAGTACATGATGCGGCCCGTGGAGTAGAGGCCGGCGTTCAGGGAGGACAACGCAGCGGTGATGACCACCAACTGAGTGATAGGACCGGCGTACGGCACGCCGATGGAGTTGAAGAAAGTCACAAACGGTGACTCGTCACCGGAGTACTGGGTGTACGGCAGCAGCATGCACAGCAGGAGCACGGAGCCGAAGTAGAACACCAGCAGGCGGAAGACAACAGCATTAATCGCCTTCGGGATGTCCTTACGGGGGTTCTTTGCCTCACCAGAGGTCGTGCCCAGCAGCTCGATACCTGCGTAAGCGAACACGACGCCTTGGATCACGATCAGTGCCGGCAGTACGCCGTTCGGGAACCAGCCACCGTGATCGGAGATGAGCGTCAGGCCAGTCAGATCACCACTCGGATTGCCGAAGATGACCATGAAGATGCCGACCGCGAGGAACGTGAGCAGGAACGCCACCTTGATCAGGGAGAACCAGAACTCCATCTCGCCAAAGAACTTCACCGAGACGAGATTCATCCCCGTCACAAGAGCGATGATCGCAAGTGCGATGACCCACTGCGGAATGTCGTTAATCCAACCGTAGAACTGGCCGAACCAGCGAATGTAGATCGCAAGCGCTGTCGCGTCAGCAACGGCGGTCGCTGCCCAGTTGAACCAGTACAACCAGCCCGAGACGTATGCGGCCTTCTCGCCAAAGAATTCGCGAGTGTAGGACACGAACGAACCCGAGGTTGGACGGTGGACAATGAGCTCACCCAGACTCCGCAGGATGAGGTATCCGATGAAACCGCAGAGCAGGTACATCAGGGCTAGCGACGGTCCGGCGGCCTCAAGGCGCGAACCTGCGCCAAGGAACAGACCGGTACCGATCGCCGAGCCAATTGCGATCATGTTGATCTGACGGGTGGACAGCCCTTTCTGCAAGCCGGCGTCTTCGTCAGGAATGACGCCAGCTTTAGGACGAGTTGATGCTTCCGATGGTGGTGGTTTCGTAGTCATCGGGTTCTCCCAGGGTTGTGTCGGTTAGTGGGGGACTAGTTCCTGATGCCGGCCGGGTCGTGGATGACGCCGAAACGGTGCAGGGTTGCGGAGATGGCCTGCTCCAGTAGGTACGGGAGCAACTCACGTCGACCGTCGATGAGCGCCGGGCTATCAAAAACGGCGGTGGTGATGTCGCCGTAGATGTCTGCTGGGGCATCACCGATAACGCGGATGCGCGACGGGGTGCCTTCCACACGGTTCGCATCGACCGTGATCGCAGCAGCCTCCAGATCCGAGGCGATTTCCGCAGGAGCAACGACACGGATCTCGGAGCCGGTGATCGCTGCTGCGAGCAGCTGGCGGTAGACATCGCGCAAGCGGTAGTTCTCACCGACGTAGATCACGACCGGCTCGAGCGTGTTGCGGTAACGGAAGATGTTCGCCTCCGAGCGAAGACCAGAGTGGTCGTGACCACGACCGAACTCGCGGTCCCATGCGCGCTGGTCGTACTCAGCAGCACGGGAGAGCCAGCCGTAGTCCTCCGCATCGACGTTCGGGCGGAACGCCTCCAGCTGCTCCTGGATATCGGCGGAGATGCTCACGCCCGGCGACGGAGCCACACCATCGCGGTCACGCCACGTGCCCATCTGTGCCACATAGTTCGGGCCACCAGCCTTCGCGCCTGGGCCGACCGAAGACTTCTTCCAGCCACCGAACGGCTGACGCTGCACGATCGCACCGGTGATACCGCGATTGACGTAGACGTTGCCAGCTTCCACACGGTCGAGCCAGGTATTGATCTCGTCGCCGTCAAGGGTGTGAATACCCGCAGTCAAGCCGTAGCCGGTGGAGTTCTGCCACTCAATAGCCTCATCGAGGTCCTTGGCGTGCATGATGCCCAGGACCGGTCCGAAGCACTCGTTCTGGTGGTACCAGGAGCCAGGCTTAACGTTGTCGCGGATACCGGGGCTCCAGAACTTGCCTTCATCATCGAGCTTCTTCGGCCGGAGCAACCACTTCTCGCCCGGTTCGAGCTTGGTCAAACCGCGCTGCAGCTTCTCGCCCGGAGCTTCAATCAAGCCGTTCATCGTGGTGGAGAGCTCGGTGCCTGGGCCGACCACGAGAGTGGAAGCAGCGTCAAGGAGCTGGCCACGAATACGCTCAGACTCGGCCGCGGAGCCGACGAGAATTGCCAGCGACGCCGCGGAGCATTTCTGGCCGGAGTGGCCGAATGCCGACAGATACAGGTCGTTGATCGCCAGATCCGGGTCGGCGGACGGCGTGATGATGATGGCGTTCTTGCCCGAGGTCTCAGCCATGACGTTAAGTTGCGGGTTCCACGACTTAAACAGCTGGGCTGTCTCAGATGCGCCGGTGAGGATGATGGCGTCCACGGCGTCGTCGGTAAGCAGTGCCTTGCCCGCCTCACCTTCGTCAGCGCGAACGTACTGCACCGTATCCGGGTCGATGCCCTTCTCTGCGAAGACTGCCTGGATGCAATCCGCGATCAGCTTGGCACACTGCGTTACCTGCGGTGCCGGCTTCAGGATCACAGCAGAGCCTGCCGCCAACGCCGCCATGACACCACCGGTCGGAATAGCGACCGGGAAGTTCCACGGCGGAACAACCACCGTGAGCTTGTTCGGTTCGAACTCTGCCTCAATGTCGTCGAGGTGACGGGCGCTATCTGCATAGTAGTCGCAGAAGTCGATCGCCTCGGAGATCTCTGGGTCAGACTGGTCGACAGTCTTGCCGGCCTCGTGAGCCGCAACGGAGACGAACTCGCCACGGCGGCGTGCGATCTCGTCGCCAATCGCCTCCAGCACCTCTGCACGCTCGTTGGCGGACAGGGCACCCCACTTCTTCTGCGCCTCGAGAGCGCGCTCGATGTTGTCACGGATAGCAGCAGGATCGGTGATCTCCTCACCGGTGTCGATCGATGGCGGAGTGCTCAGGTGCTTGATCGCCCAAGCACGGTTGGCCTCAAGGGCAGGATCCGTATCCGGCTCGTTGAAGAAGCGGCCGGTCGTTGCGGAAGCATGTGCGACGTGGCGCTCAGTTTCCGTATTACGGTCTTGCGTGCGGTTCGGGCCATTGTGCACGTCCCAACGGTTGCCGACAGCCCAGCGGAAGACGTTCTCTTGCTCCTTAATCGGATCACGGTCCTCAGTCTTCGGAGCGAACAGGGCATGCAGGAAGTTCTGCGGGGCAGCGTTCTCCTCGAGACGACGCACCAGGTAGCTCACCGCCACGTCGAAGTCATCGCGGCCGACAACCGGGGTGTACAGGATCTGGTCGCCGTACACCTCGCGCACGATTTCCTGCTGCGCAGGGGACATGCCCTGCAGCATCTCAGAGTCGATCATCGCGGTGACACCGCGACGCTGTGCCAACTCGTATGCCAACGCAGACGTGAACAGGTTGTGCGAGGCGATACCGATAGAAACCGCATCTGCAAACTCAGGGCGCAGGATGAAATCCAGCAGGCGGTAGTAGTTTGCGTCCACCTCATCCTTGGTCAGGTACGGAGCCTGCTCCCAACCCTTGACTTCAGCGTGGTGGCGTTCCATGGACAGGTTCGCACCCTTGACCAGACGGATCTTGATCTTGGAGCCACCGTCGGTCACACGCTTCTGGGCGAAGTCGGCCAGGTACTCGAGAGCACCAAGCGTGTCCGGCAAGTACGCCTGAAGCACAATGCCGCCCTGGTAGTCCTTGAACTCCTCTTCGCTGAGCAGCTGCGTGAACACGTCCAGCGTGAGATGCAGGTCGTGGTACTCCTCCATGTCCATGTTGATGAACACCTGAGGGCTACGGTCGCGCGCAGCGCGGTACAGCGGGCGGATGCGGTCCTTGACCAATCGAACGCATTCGTCGTAATCCCAGTGGTTGAGCTGCGACACCATCGACGATGCCTTGACGGACACATAGGTAACGCGTGGGTTCTTGATCAAATTGAGGGTGCGTTCTGCACGATCTGTTGCTTCCTTCTCGCCGAGGACGGCCTCACCGAGCAGGTTCAAGTTGAGCTGCTCACCACGCTTCTGTGCGTTGTCGAGAAGCTTGTTCAGTGCGTCACTTTCGGCATCGAGAACCAGGTGGCCAACGAGCTGGCGGAGACGGGCACGTGCCGCAGGAACAACTACGTTTGGCAGGAATGGGCCGACGAAAGCACCAATTCCGACGAGCAGAGAGTTGATCTGGCCGAGGAATCGGGCGTCGACACCGCGCGTGATCGCTCGCAGTGCGTGTGCTGCGACACGGTTGCTTTCCGGTCGCATGACGCGGTCAACGAAGTCCATGGTGAAGCGGACACCGTTTTCGTCGCGAAGCAACTCAGCGAGCTGCTGGGTGGAGGCGTCGTCGGCGTCTGCTTCGGCGGTAGCTTCCATCCAGTGGTAGGCGCGAGCAACAGCTGCCTCGATTACTGCCTCGAGGTCATCGCTATTCGACGGCGCGATCTGGTTGGTGCTCAGTTGTGGCATTTGTGTTCCTTATCACTCAAAACTGACCAATGTGACAGGGATTAAGATAAGGCACAACTGCGATTTTCAATGCAATTAGATGCCGTCGCACGAGTCGTGCGAGGAAACCTGCAGCGCACAGCGTTGACGGGTGGGGAAAACGGGGGATAAAAATAACCCCGCCACATGCATAGTGCAGTGACGGGGTTTGAAACGTTGGTGCGTTACAGGCCACCGAACGGGCCGCGCAGCGGGTCGAATGGCTTGATCGTCTCGTCGATCTCGCCGGTCACAATCTGCTTTGCCAGCATCTTGCCGGACAGCGGGCCCAGGATGATGCCCCACATGCCGTGACCACCGTTGGTGTACACGTTTGGCACCTTCGTCGCGCCAACCAGTGGGAGACCGTCCGGAGTGACCGGGCGGGAACCGACCCACTCGTCCTGGCGATCTTCCCAGTCGATGCCACGGAAGAACGGCTTCGTCGAGTGAATCATCGAGGCAATACGGCCTGGCTGGAACGGCTCATCCGGGCCGCGGAACTCCATCGTGCCTGCAATGCGGAAGCGACCCTGGTACGGGGTGCAGGCGATCTTTGGATCCGGCAGATACACCGGGCAGGTAGCAGGCTCAGCTGTCACAACCGAGAAGGAGTAGCCGCGACCAGCCTGAATCATCGTGTTCACACCAAGCTGTTTAGCCAAGGACGGAAGCCACGCACCGGTTGCCAAAACAACGTTGTCGGCCTGCAGCCACTCCCCGGTGGAAAGCTTCACGGCTGGCTTGCGGGTGGAGGTGACCTCTACGACCTCAACACCCGTCGTGATCTTGCCACCGCGCTCGATAATCGAATCTGCAATGGCCCGGCAGTACGGACCCGGCTCGATGAAGCGCTGACCGCCCATGCGGTAGGTTGCGCCGACCTTCTCGGTCAGCATCGGGGCGTCAGTGCGGGCGTCGTCAAGCGTGATCTGCTCGAAAGGAATATCTTGGCCGTGACGCTGAGCGCCTTCGACTTCCTTGAGGAAGCCGGCGGCTTTGCTCTCGTTTTCGAAACCGATGATGAACGGACCCTCATGTGTGGAGGCCTTCACACCACCTGCTTCGAGCTCGTCGAAAGCAGCGAGGGAAGCAATATCTGCCTTAGTGAGGCGAGCCATGGTCTTGTCCCATGCGCGTCCCGTCGCGTGTGCCATGAAGTTGGCGCAGAAGCGCCACAGTTTCGGGTCGAAACGCACCGGCACATCCAAAGCAGCGTGCTTATCAAACAGTGCGGTCGGGCCGTATGCCCACAGGCTCGAGTTGGACAGCGGGATCGTCTTGCCCGGTGCCAACCAGCCGGCGTTGCCCCAGGAAGAACCGGCCGCAACATCGATGCGTTCGAGAACTTCCACCTCATGGCCATATTCCTGCAGATGCCATGCGGTTGACAGACCGGTCATGCCGGCGCCGACAACAATTGTGCGCGTCACGTTGTGCTCCTTGTCACGCTAGAACCAAAGTTTGCCCCACACAATCTAGCCGGGGTGGATGTGTTTTGGGGCAAATTAGAACTTTCCGTTTCATGCGAGCACTTCTACTGCCCCCGAACCTCCAACGAGGAGACCCGAACCTCACCCGCTTCATCGGATGCGTCGAGATCCACCACACCGTGAATCTGGAACGCGTTGTCGCCTTCGGGGTCGTTAATAATCTGGGTGACCTGCCAGGATCTGCCGGATTGATCACCGATGTGGAAGAATTCAGGACCGCGTGCGTCTGGGCCAAGATCGACATCGTCGTACTCGTCGAAGTAGTCGTCCATCGCCCCCGGCCAATCCACCCGCTCGTCTGTTTCTAGGTAGTCGAGCATCTCGGCCAACTCATCTTCTTTCTCATAAGCGAACAGTTCGACCATTCGGAAGAAGTAGTTGCGGACCATGATTGTGAACGCACGACGGTTGGCGGTCAGTGCGGATGGGTCTTGTACACCAAACGCCAGCTCTCGGTCGATGGTTTCCTGGCTGACAGGTTCGTCTTCTCCGGTCATGTGCGCCCATTCGTCGATGAGCGACGAGTCCACCTGACGAATCATCTCGCCGAGCCATACGACGATGTCCTCGAGCTCGTCGTTCATGTAGGCATCGGGGATGGAGTAGGAGAGCGTGCGCCAAGCATCGGTGAGGTAGCGAAGCACCACACCCTCGGAGCGCGCCAGCCCATATGTGGAAATGAGATCGGAGAACGTCATTGCGTGCTCGATCATGTCCCGCACCACAGACTTCGGCGACGGCTCGAACTCCTTCGCCCATGGGTTGCCTTGGGTGAAGGTATCGAACGCTTCGTCCAACTCGTCGGTCAATGGCTTCGGATAGGTGACATCCTCAATAATCGCCATGCGCTCGGTGTAGTCAACACCTTCAGCCTTTAGCGCAGCAATTTCTTCTCCACGAGCGGCTTTCTCTTGCGCTTGGAGGAGTTGCCTCGGGTCGTCGAGGATCGCTTCAAATGCTGAGATGACATCAAGGGTGTATGTATCCGATTCCGGATCCAGCAGGGTAAGAAACGCCAGTGCGAACGGAGCGAGAGGTTGATTTAGCGCAAAGTCGCGGTCGAGCTCCTGCGTCAGCGTGTATGGGCGAAACGCGGGAGAGTCCGGAGTACGTTCCACCACTCCAGCGTTAATCAGCCCACGGAATAGCTCCACTGCGGTGAGGATGTCCCTGTTCTGCTTCGCACGGTTGTCGTGGTTGTCGCGCAGTAACTTGCGCATGTGCTCGTAGCCGTCACCAGGGCGTGCCACCACGTTGAGCAGCATCGAGTTGCTCACCTTGAACTGGCTTGTCAGCTCTTCGGGTTCAGCGACCTTCAGACGTTCAAAAGTGTTCTCAGACCAGGAAACTTCACCGTCGCGGGCAGATTTCTTCCGTATCTTCTTGAGTTTCTTCGGATCATCACCCGCCTTGCGGCGCAGCTTTACGTTTTCTATCTCGTGTTCGGGTGCTTCCACCACTACAGTGCCTTCGGTGTCGTAGCCTGCGCGACCTGCGCGGCCTGCGATTTGGTGGAATTCACGCGACTTCAAGATGCGCTGGCGAGTTCCGTCGTATTTGGCCAACCCAGTGATGAGCACTGTACGAATCGGCACGTTAATCCCCACACCGAGCGTGTCTGTACCGCAGATGACCTTCAGTAAGCCGGTTTGGGAAAGCCGTTCGACAAGGCGACGGTACTTCGGCAACATGCCTGCGTGGTGGATTCCGATGCCACGACGCACAAGTTTGGACAGCGTCTTGCCAAACGTGGTGGTAAAGCGGAAATTGCCAATCTCTTCAGCGATCCGCTGCTTTTCCTCATCCGTAATGATTTTCATGCTGGTCAGCGCCTGCGCTCGTTCGGTGGCTTCGCGCTGAGAGAAATGCACAACGTAGATCGGTGCCTTGCCGTCGGCGAGCAGCTCCTCAATCGTCTCGTGCACCGGCGTGAACACATAGTGGAAATCCAGCGGAACGGGACGCTCAGCGCCGCCCACATAAGTGGTGGTGCGCCCGGTGCGTTTCGTCAGGTCCTCCTCGAGCCACGCAGTATCGCCTAGTGTCGCCGACATCAGCAGAAACTGTGCCTTTGGCAACTCGAGGAGCGGAACCTGCCAGGCCCATCCGCGCTCCGGCTCGGAATAGTAATGGAACTCGTCCATGACGACCTGGTCGATCCGTGCATGCTCGCCCTCTCGTAGCGCGATATTTGCGACGATCTCCGCTGTGGCTGCAATGATTGGCGCATTGGAGTTCACCGTTGCGTCACCGGTCATCATGCCGACGTTTTCAGCGCCGAAAATCTCGCACAGCGCGAAAAACTTCTCGCTTACCAGTGCCTTAATCGGCGCCGTATAAAACGATCGTTGTCCACGGGCGAGGGCAATGAAATGCGCCGCGTTGGCCACCATGGACTTCCCGGATCCAGTTGGGGTAGCCAAGATAACGTTGTCGCCAGCGAGCAACGCTAGCGAAGCTTCCTCTTGAGCAGGGTAGAGGCTGATACCGCGGGACTCGGTCCACGAGGTAAACGAGTCCCACACCACGTCCTCGAAGAGGGACTCAGGTGCTTCGGCAATGTCGGAGAGCATATCAGTGAGCGTCACGCTCACCACCGTAGCTGACCGCCCCGACATCCCATCAGCATTTAGGATGTTGCGCCGGTGTCACCTTCGCTGTCGTCGTCACTGTCGCCGTCACCTTCTTCAGCGTCGGGGTCGATGAAGTAGTAGTCACGCAAGCGCCGATCAGTGTCCTCATCGTGAGGCAGACTGCGCTGTTGACCACGGTTGCGGTCTCGGTCCTCGATGGCGGTGAGGTAGTTCTCAAAAGCCTCGCTGATTTCCTCACCCGAGGGCATCTGTGCCTCACCGGGCATCATGGCTTGCGGGTGGTGGCGACGGTATTCCTCCATCTCCTGGTCATAGTGTTCCTCCAAGGCCTGGACCACATGGGTGATCTCAGCGGAGTTCGTCGTTTGTTCTGCAAGTTGCTGGGAGACCCGCTTCATGTCGCCTTCCAACGAACCAAGCGGGAAGGTCAACGTGGTGGAATCCTCTACCGACTGCAAGAGCTGGAAAGTTGCGTGCGGGTACGGAGAAGCAGCGACATAGTGCGGGACGTGCGCTGTGTAGCCTGCGACATTTCGCCCACGCTTGTGGAGTTCGCGCTCAATGAGAATTGCGGCGGAGCCAGGAACGCTCACCATACCGTCGAAGGTGTACATCGAGCCGACGAGGTCGGTGTCGTTGCCGTGTGCTGATACCACAAGGGGGCGAGTGTGTGGCGCGCCCATAGGGGCAGCGTAGAGGCAGATCGTTTTATCCACATTGAAACGCTCGACGAGGTCGGCGACTGCATTGCTAAACGCTTCCCAGCGAAGATCCGGTTCAGGCCCGGACAGGAGCAAGAAAGACTTGCCCTTGCTGTCGCGCAGGACCCGCATATCGAGTTGCAGGTCTGCAACGTCTGCGATTTCAGCATGGGCGAGTGTCACCGTTGGGCGTCGTGAGCGGTAGTCGATGAGCTCGTCGTTGCTAAACGTCGCCACCGTATGGGTCTCTAGCGCGGCCTTAAGATGGTCGGCTGCAGACTCAACTGCGTGACCTGCGTCGGCGTAGCCGTGCATGGCAATAATCAGCGCCGGGCCCGATTGGGAGGTGCTGTCCACGGTGGGCGAGGGGTACTCAAGCTCGTACATCTGCTGATCGTAAGTCACGGTTGTAGATCTCCTGAAATGGTATCGCTGATTCCCCCACCACAACGAAGGAAGCGAGCAAAACATTCCCCGTTATGTTTTTGGATGGAACCGAACACTGCTTCAGTGCGTCTGATATTTATGACAGACACTCAACCACAAGGAACTCATTCATCGGATGGTGCTGGCGCGGCGCACCACGACACCTACACATTGCAATCGCCCGCGCACTTGATTGCATCACTTCCTGGAACTCTCGGTTACTTTCCAACTGAAACTGTTTCGCTGATCACCTTGCAAGCGCGTCCGGGGGAACCTGACATCTTGGATGTTGGGCCGTACTTATGCTCTGATTTGGGCAGCACAGAGCAGCTTCGCAACATGCTTGAGCAACTGCCAATAACGCAACGTGTGGCGACGTTTGGCGTGATCATTAGCCGAGTCCCTGATTCGGAGATGGTCAAACAGGCCGTTAAGGAGTTGCGAGACAGTTATCAGGGGATTGTGCCACTGGTCGACGCGTGCTGGTTAGTTTCGGAAGTCGCTGATGGCACCCCGTACCGCCTCGCGTTCTCCAACGAGACGGAGAACGCACAGATCTGGGGGTGGGAGGACACATTCGCTTCGGGTACGGTCGCTTCGGTGATCGCGTCGCCGGCGATGCGGCCGTACATCGATAACGGCTTGCTGCCGGAGCTCGATCGCGCGGATACGTTCGAGCACTTCGACCCGCTATTGCTCAGCGATGCTGTGCGTTGCGACGAGGTCGCGCCCGCTGCGTATCGACGAGGCCTTGACCTAATGGATCTGGTCTCAGTGGCACCTGCTCTTGCGCGCCGGGACGTCGAGCGGGCCTGCGAGCTCTTCGTCTCAACGCCAGCGGATTCGATCATTGACGGGGATGGATACGTTGAACTGAGCGATGTGTTTCAGTCGGATGACGAAGTCGAACTTATCGCCGCGATGCTGAGCAGAAGCCGGTTGCGCGACTGCTTAATCGTCGACGCGCTTGCATACCCGTTCGGGGCATCCGCGGTGATGTTGTGTATCGCGAGGAACTTCACCGGAGCCATTCGGGCCAACGCGTTGTGTCTTTGGGCGATGGTTGCCCTTTCCCAACGCTTGTACGCATGGGCGGGCACTGCGTTGCGGTGCGCAGACGAGGAAGTTCCAGGTCATGCGCTGTCGAATCTGCTGCTGCAAGTGATGCTGGCGGGCAAGGCAGAAGAGATTCTTGAAGTGAGCAGTCGAGCATGCAGAGACACGTGGCTCGAATTCGGAGGTTAACGCGCCGAGTGCGAACGGCTTCCCAGTTCGCGGGTGAACGCCCATGCGTCCTCGACGATTCGGCGTAGATCTGTGCGGGTGGGGTTCCAACCAAGCTCACTTTTGATCTTTTCGGACGACGCGATGAGCACAGCCGGATCGCCTGCACGGCGAGGAGCTACCTCAGCTGGGATGGGATGGACGGTGACTTCGCGACACATCTCCACAACTTCTCGCACCGAATAGCCAGCACCGGAACCAAGGTTATAGATCTTGTGTTGGCCAGGCGTGTTGTTTTCCAAAGCGAGCATGTGGGCGTCGGCGAGGTCGCGGATGTGAATGTAGTCGCGCACGCAAGTACCGTCGTTTGTTGGCCAGTCATCGCCGTACATCATGATCTTGTCGCGGTAGCCCATGGCAACCTGCAACACAATGGGGATGAGGTGGGTTTCAGTGATGTGGTTTTCACCAACACCGTTGTGTGCGCCGGCGACGTTGAAGTAGCGCAGACTCGTTGCGCCGAGGCCGTACGCATTGGCGTAGGACGTGATTGCGTGGTCAATCGCTAGCTTGGAGGCGCCGTAGGGATTCGTTGGACGTGTTGGCGCATCTTCGGTAATCGGCACGGTGTCTGGTTCACCGTAGGTGGCAGCGGTCGAGGAAAACACCAGGGATTTCACGTCGTGCTTGCGCATTGCGTCGAGCAACGCGAGTGATACTCCGACATTGCCATGCCAGTACTTGGCGGGATCCTCCATCGACTCGCCGACAAGCGAGCGTGCAGCGAAATGCAGTACGCCATCGACGTCACCGTCAGCCAGTACGTCGTCGATAACATCGACAATGTTTCCCTCAACGAGCACAGCCTGCTCAGGGACAGCGTAGCGGTTTCCAGTGCTGAAATCGTCGATAACGGTGACGTCGTGGCCTGCTTCAAGCAGTGCTTGCGCGCACACACTTCCGACGTATCCTGCGCCGCCTGTGACTACAAGTTTCATGGGGTTTCTCCTCGAAGCGTTAGTTGAGCGGTTCGACGCGCAGCGCGTGTGCTAGCTCAGATGGAAGTACAACAGTTTCTCCGTTGGCGGTCTTGACTTCCAGCGCGCCGTCTTCAAATGGAGTCAACGTCACTTCTTGGCCGACGAAGTGACCGATGCCTGCAAGGGAGACACCGTCTGTCAACGGGACCTGAAGAATTTCCGAAATCTGCACAACACGCGCTCTGGTCGGTTCCTGGATTCGAAGATCGGTCGCTCGAGTTCCGCGTGTCTCGGGCACCCCCTGTGGTGCTCCCAGCTCTTCCAGTGCGGGGATCGGGTTACCAAATGGGGAGTGGGTGGGGTTATCCAACACTGCGACAAGGCGACGTTCGACCTCTTCGCTCATGACGTGTTCCCAGCGACATGCCTCGTCGTGCACTTTCTCAATATCAAGGCGCAGCACGTCGGTCAGAAGACGTTCCGCGAGACGGTGTTTGCGCATCACCGCGGTTGCGAGTGCGCGCCCTTCCTCAGTGAGGGAGAGGGAACGGTCTTGCTCAACAACGATAAGTCCGTCGCGCTCCATGCGTGCCACAGTTTGCGACACGGTGGGGCCAGACTGCTCAAGCCGTTCAGCGATGCGAGCGCGAAGGGGAGTGATGCCCTCTTCTTCCAGCTCGTAGACCGTTCGCAAGTACATTTCTGTGGTGTCGACGAGGTCACGCACGGTTGTTGGTTCCTTCCACTCGACGAGGCAGCGGCTGTTGCTGCTATAACGAACGTTCGACAAATACTGTAGCCCAGCGATAGTGACCTAAGTCCCATCACTGGGCGTAGTTGTTGTTTTTCCTAATGGCTACATTGCGTAATCGCGAAGACGGTCTGCACGTTCGCCCACACGAAGCTTCGCCATGACTTCGCGTTCGATCTGACGTACGCGTTCCCGGGATAGTCCGTACTGTCGGCCAATCTGGTCCAAGGTGCGCGGCACACCGTCAGTCAGTCCATAGCGCATGCGGATGACATCCTGTTCGCGCTGCTCAAGGCCGTTAATGATGTCTTGAATGTCGTCATGGCGCAGCGTAGTCACGACGGCGTCTTCGGCGTCGGTGGCTTCCGCGTCCTCGATGAAGTCACCCAAAGGCGCCTCTTCATCTGCACCGACCGGCATATCCAAGCTGACGGGGTCGCGGGATTGGCGCAGCAGCATTTCGATCTTGGACTCTTCGATGCCGGACTCTTCGGACAGTTCCTCGTTCGTCGGCTCACGGCCGAGAGATTGATACATTTCGCGACGAATACGTGAGAGCTTGTTGACCTGTTCGACAAGGTGCACAGGGAGGCGGATTGTGCGGGACTGGTCAGCCATACCTCGCGTGATTGCTTGGCGGATCCACCAGGTGGCGTAGGTGGAAAACTTAAAGCCCTTGGCGTAGTCAAACTTTTCCATCGCACGAATAAGGCCGAGGTTGCCTTCTTGGATGAGGTCCAACAGTGGCATTCCGCGGCCGGTGTAGCGCTTCGCAAGCGATACGACCAGGCGCAGGTTCGCCTCGAGGAGGTGCGCGCGCGCCTTGCGGCCTTGCTTAGCGAGGATTGTCAGGTCGCGCTTTTTTGCCCGGGTGAGTTTCACCTCCGGATCGTCGAGAAGATGCTGAGCGTAGAGGCCAACTTCGATCTGTTGGGCAAGCTCGACCTCTTCTTCAGCGTTGAGTAGGGCGGTTTTGCCGATGCCGTTGAGATAAACGCGTACAAGGTCTGCGGATGGGTTGTCGTTGGTCTGATTACGTCGGCTACCGCGGTCGACGTTCTCTTCTTTTTCTGTGGCACGATCCGGCTGGGTCATGTGACAACGCCTCCTCGGACTGGGGTGAAACACTTCATGTTGCATCGGTGCAATCTGATAGACCAACGGTCCGAGGTGAAGAGGTGTTCCCGCGGGCACCATTTATATTCACTGAGCGTTACGTTTCTACCAACACGGTGAACGGCCCTTCGTTGACACTCTGGACTTGCATGTTGGCGCCGAATCGCCCTTCTTCGACATGAATTCCGCGTTCACGCAGTGCCGACGCGATCTTTGCGATGATTGGCTCCGCAACTTCGCCAGGGGCAGCGTCTCCCCACGATGGGCGGCGACCCTTGGCAGTGCGGCCTAAAAGCGTGAACTGGCTGACTAAAAGCACCGGAGCATTGACGTCTTCAACGGACTTTTCCCCGTCGAGAATGCGCAGTTCTGCAATTTTGCGGGCCATCTTTTGCCAGGCTTCTTCGTCGTCTTCGCGGCCAACGCCGACAAGGGCGAGGATTCCGCCTGTCTCAGCGCAATTGATAGCGCCGACAACGTCGCCGTCGACGGTGACGGAAGCCTCGGAAACGCGGGTCAGGACGGCTTTCACAGGATATTCCTCTGTTTCTGATCAGATAGCGGCGATTTCTGCGGGTAGGACAACGCCATGACGGACAAGATCAACTATGGCTGCCGAGCTGGATTGCTCAAGCTCATGTAGTGCAGCTTCGTCGTTAATACCGTTGGCAGCAGCGTAGAGCCCAGTGACGTCGCGAAGCGCAAGGCCTTGCGGGTGCAGCCCACGAAGTACGGAGAGCACCCCAGCATCCACGGTATGGGTAAACCGTGGCCCGTCCGTGCGAGTCACACGGATGACCTCGGGTGCGAAGCCGATACCGGTTTCGGTGTCGGCCAAACTGACCTCCTCAAGCGCGACCCCTGGGCGCAGCATGTATTGGGCATCAAGAACTTCGGCGAAGGATTTTCCACGCAGCCAATCGCTACGCAGGAAGTATTCTTCAACCTCCGGTGCTAAGCGGTCAGTGAAATGCTGGGATAGTTCCTCAGCGGTGACCTCAGTTGAGGCATCGCCGATATCTTCCAAGACGATCCACCCGAATCCGATTCCAGTGACGTTATTTTGCGCAAAGTGCTCCAGCCACCGTTCGGTGCGTTCGATGCCTTCAGCAGAGCGGGGGTCGATGGATTCGTCGCGAAGCCACGTGGAGACGTACATCCCCGGATCCACAACATCGCGTTGCAGCACCCAGGCGTTCACTCCTGTGCTGGGCAACCACGACGCCACCCGAGACTGCCAGGACGCATCCTTGCTGTGCACCCAGGAACCCAGGATGAAAGCACGGCCGCCTTCGGCAAGATGTTCCACTGCGCCGGAGACAACGAGTTCGGAGGCCGCATCAAGATCCAAGCCTGAATCGCGGTAGACATGGCCCACCTCGGGTAGTCCGACAACAAATGGGGGGTTGGCCACAATGCGGTCGAACCGTTCGCTCGCAACAGGTTCAAACCAACTTCCTTGCCTCAGTTCCACATTGTCTACACCGTTGGCAGCAAACGTCGCTCGAGCTAAGTCCAGCGCTCGACCGTGAACATCTGTCGCGACAACTCTCTTAGCAACGTGGGCCTGTGCAAGTGCCTGCACCCCCGAGCCCGTTCCCAAATCCAATACAGATGACACCGGTGTCTGAGGCGCAGCCGAAAGCAGTGATAAGGAAGCGGCGCCAACGCCGAGAACATGATCGTGTCCTGGGACGATGTCGGTCATCGACGCGTCGAGATCGGAAAAGACAAAGCGCTCCTTATCTGCGATCGCATGCGGGCGCACATCGAGTGCGATGTGAAGTTCGGCATTGTCGGTTGCAGGGGCGACCACGCAGTCGTCGATAAGCAGCTGCACGAGCTCTTGCGACAGCACATCACTGAGTTCCGCTGCGGTGCATGGCTCGCGCAAGATAAAAAACCGGATCAACCGCGACAAACGGGACCCATCCTGGCACGCGTGGCGCACTACTCCAGGCTCACCGCGAAACATCGCCTGCGTCGCGGCTGGCCCAAGGTGCTCAGCAATCCCTGCGGACGTAAAACCGGCCTTTGCCAATGCTTGGGCAAGAGTTTTCGCTGTCTCCGGGCTTACCGTTACTGAATCACTCATCGTTGTCTCCTGTTGCATCATCCCCACCGTCGTCGTGATCGATGATATCGGGCACGTTTGCCGTACTTGACGACGAACTCTCGAGCGCCGTACGACGAGAATTCTCCAACCGAATCTCCTCACGCACTACCGCAGGCTTGTACACGTTTTTTGAGCGTGCATCCCGCTTCTCGCCCTGTGCGTTGCCCAACACCACCGCAATCCAAGGCAGCGGTACCGAGACGACGAACAATATTGCCGCCAGCACCCACCAGCTCATCCACGCAGCCCAGATCGCGGCGAGGATGAACGGTAGGCGAAGCCCCTGCAAAATGGCGTACTGCTTCTCACGAGACTGCCGGTTTTGTTCAGGACTCGTCACCGCGTCTGTGATCAAAGCGCGGGCCATGCGACGACGCCGACGCGAGTGAGGCACAGAGGAGTCGACGACATCCTCGGCTTGAGCGTCAACCGTCTGATCGTCCTGGCTCAAACTAGAGAACAACCCGTCACGGGCTCGGTCCCGCGGATCAGAATCGGGGGAAACGTTCTCATTGGTGCTCATATGCGTCGAGGTTAGCCCTCCGGCTTAACCTCTCGCTCAATTTGGGGCATGATAGAGCGCGTGAACACGACGACGAAGACACTTGAACGCCCGGATTTGCGGGAAGATACCTCGTCGACAACCGACGACGGAACCCCGAAGTTTTTCCACTACGTCAAAAAAGACCAAATTGTCGACTCTGCGATTTCCGGCAAAATGGTCGTCGCCCTGTGTGGCGAAACCTTCCCGGTGAAAAAACAAGCAAAGCCCGGCTCTCCGGTGTGCCCGGACTGCGAGCGGATCTATAAGGGGCTGCGCCGCAAGTGACAGCCGCGTCTTCTGGGCCTTCGCTGCGCAAATGGCAGCAGGAGGCCCTCGATTCGTTTCTGAGTACCAAGCCACGCGACTTCATGGCTGTGGCAACGCCCGGCGCAGGTAAGACCACCTTCGCGCTCACGCTTGCCTCGACCCTGCTCGCTGACCGCACCGTTCAGCGCATTATCGTTGTCGTACCGACCGAACACCTCAAGCACCAGTGGTCGGACGCCGCCAAGCGGTTCGGAATGTCGTTGGACCCCAACTTCACCAACTCTTCGGCAGTCAACGCCGCCTACGACGGCATCGTCGTCACGTATGCGCAAGTAGGTATGCACCCCTTCAAACACCATGCTGTCGCTTCAGCACGACGCACGCTGGTGATTCTCGACGAGATCCACCACGCAGGTGACTCCAAGAGCTGGGGTGATGGTGTCTACGAGGCATACAACGACGTCGAACACCGACTCGCTCTGACCGGTACACCGTTTCGCTCCGACGACTCGCAGATTCCTTTCGTGCGCTACGTCGAAGACGGCGCCGGCCACCTCGTCTCAGAATCGGACTACACCTACGGCTATTCCCACGCACTTGCCGATGGCGTCGTCCGACCCGTGGTGTTCCTTGCATACTCCGGCGAAGCACAATGGAAGGACTCAGCAGGGGAGGAGTACTCAGCTCGCCTCGGCGAACCACTGAACGCCGAACAAACCGCACGTGCATGGAAGACCGCACTGGACCCGAAAGGTGACTGGGTCGCAGCCGTCCTTAATGCTGCACACACCCGCCTGATGAAAGTCCGCGCAAACATGCCAGACGCTGGCGGACTAGTCATCGCCACCAACAAAACCACCGCCCGCGCGTACGCGAAAATCCTGGAAAAACTTTCCAACACCCCAGTCACGCTCGTTCTTTCCGACGAACCAGGCGCCTCCGACCGCATTGATGAATTCTCGGCATCCCGCGACGAATGGATGGTCGCTGTCCGCATGGTGTCCGAAGGCGTCGACGTGCCACGCCTATCCGTCGGCGTCTACGCAACCTCAGCATCCACACCATTGTTCTTCGCCCAGGCCATCGGACGCTTCGTCCGTTCCCGCATGCCCGGCGAATCGGCCTCCGTCTTCCTGCCCTCCGTCCCAGTGCTGCTGCGCCTGGCTGAGGAAATGGAGGTTTCACGCGACCACGTCCTAGGCAAACCTCACCGCGAATCCGGCTGGTCCGACGAACTGCTCGAGCAGGCCAACCGCACCCAAAACGAACCCGACGAAACCTCCGGATACGAAACCATCGGAGCATCAGCGGAGCTCGACTCGCTGATCTTCGACGGATCCACCTACGGCACCCCAACAGTCGCCGGCTCTGCAGAGGAACAAGACTTCCTCGGACTGCCCGGCCTCCTCGACGCCGAGCAAGTACGCACCCTGCTGGCCAAACGCCAGGCCGACCAACTCGACGCACGCGATGCTGAAGAAAAAGCGCGCCGGGCAGAGGAACGACGCGCTCGTGAACGAGCAGAGATCCTCGGGGAGCCGCAGAAGGTAACACAGCCGGTGGAGGACACGCCCCAAAGCGCAACTGCAGCTGACGAACTCCCTCAGCTACGCAGCGAACTCAACGCGCGCGTATCCATCGTCGCCAGCAAAACTGGTCGCCCACACGGTGCGATCCACACCGAGGTACGAAAGGCCTGCGGAGGTCCACCGACTGCACTGTGTAGCGCGGAACAGCTCCGAGAACGCATCGCATACCTTCGTGACTGGTGACACCGAAGTCGGTACAGTGGGCGGGCACATTACGTAAAACGAGGAGAAACGAATGACTGACCGCTACAACCCCAACGGTTACCCGAACGACCCGAACGGCCACCCTGAGGGAGTCTCGCCCTATAACCAGCCGCAGCCGGAAGGCTACGACACAGCGAACAACTACGCGGGCTATGAGGCACCAGCGGGCTATGACACGGCCCAGAGCCCCTCCGCTTACGGCGCGCCCTACGGCACAGCGCCGGTAGGGGAGCAGAAACCTAATGGCGTTGCAATGGCAGCCCTGATTTTCGGCATTCTCTCGATCCCTGCCATGTTCACGTTGTTCGGTGCCATCATTCTTGGTGTCATCGCGGTGATCCTCGGCATCGTTGGTATCCGTAAATCGAAGAACATCGTGGGGCCGGGTTCCCGCAAAGGCATGGCGGTGACCGGCCTGGTCCTAGGCGCTTTCGCAATGATCGCAACTGCGGTGATGATCTTCTGGGGTGTGTACTTTGCCAAGGACATCATCGGCGATTGTGAACAGTACCAATCGGACAACGCTGCATACCAGAAGTGCATCGAAGATGGCTTCAATGAAAAGATAAATGAAATGGAAGGGTCCTCGAACTAAAGACCGCGGTGATACTCGCCGTAAACGAGTAGCACCGAGTAAAGCGCAAGCTCAGCGCCCCGGCAGATACATGATCTGGCCGGGGCGCTGAGCTTTGTCGCGTGAAAATTTAGTCCAGGTAGTCGCGCAACACCTGGGAGCGCGACGGGTGACGCAACTTCGACATCGTCTTCGACTCGATCTGGCGGATACGTTCACGCGTGACGCCGTAGACCTGACCAATCTCATCTAAGGTGCGCGGCATGCCATCGCTCAAGCCGAAGCGCAGGCGAACGACGCCAGCCTCACGTTCGGTGAGCGTGTGCAGAACGTCTTGCAGCTGATCCTGTAGAAGCGTGAAGGACACGGCATCCACGGCAACGACTGCCTCGGAGTCTTCGATGAAGTCGCCGAGCTGGCTATCGCCCTCGTCACCAATCGTCTGGTCGAGCGAAATCGGCTCACGAGCGTACTGCTGGATCTCGAGGACCTTCTCCTCGGTGATATCCATTTCCTTTGCCAGTTCGAGCGGCGTTGGCTCGCGACCGAGGTCCTGCAGCAGCTCACGCTGAATGCGGCCAAGCTTGTTGATGACCTCGACCATGTGCACCGGAATACGAATGGTGCGGGCCTGGTCTGCCATAGCACGCGTAATTGCCTGGCGGATCCACCACGTGGCATAGGTGGAGAACTTGTAGCCCTTGGAATAGTCGAACTTCTCAACGGCACGGATGAGGCCAAGGTTTCCTTCCTGAATCAGATCCAGGAATGCCATCCCGCGGCCGGTGTAACGCTTGGCCAGCGACACGACGAGACGCAAGTTCGCCTCGAGCAGATGGTTCTTTGCCTTGCGGCCATCACGAGCAACCGCGCGGAGATCACGCTTTACCGCAGGCGTGAGCTTTGCATCCTTGTCGCCTTCTGCAGCAGCACGTGCCATCTCGTCGAGACGGTGCTGTGCGTAGAGTCCTGCCTCGATGCGCTTCGCAAGAGAGACCTCTTGCTCTGCATCGAGAAGTGCAACCTTGCCGATTTGCTTGAGGTAGGCACGAACAGAGTCCGCGGATGCGGTCAGCTGAGCATCCTTGCGTGCTTGGCGCAGGGCAGCGGATTCTTCAATGTCCCAGACAGAAGAACCGTCGTCCTCTTCTTCCTCGTCATCTTCGTCTTCGGTCTCGTCGGCGTCGTCCATGGCACCGTCGAGATCTTCGTCGAACGCGTCGTCCTCATCGTCGCCCATGTCCGGGTCGTAATCCTCGGCATCGGTCGGATCCAAGGACTCGTCGTCCGCGCTTGTTGCCTCGAGATCCTCGGTCTCGGCTTCGTCCGCCTTCGCTGCAGCGGTTTGAGCAGCCTTTGTGGTGCGCTTCGCCGCAGACTTACGGACAGTTTTCTTCGCGGACTTCTTTACCGTCTTCTTGGCTGTCTTTTTCGCGGTTTTCTTCGCAGTCTTTTTAGCAGTCTTTTTCGCGGTCTTCTTCACTGCTTTTTTGGCTACTTTCTTCACCGTCTTCTTGGCAGGCTTCGAGTCGGTACCGGAACCGTTGCTCTCGCCACCGTTTGACGGATCCACAGGCTCGCCATGAACGGTGTTGTTGCTTGAAGCTTCGCTGGCTACCACGTACGCCCTTTCGACTCATCAGACTATCTCGGGGCCGGAACCTAGCAAGAGGTTCGGCCCACAACCACTGCGATGTGCACTTCATCGTTGTGAAGTGCAGTTGGTGCAGTGTTTGCTACCACTGGAAAACCAGGGTACGCAAGCACATAAAAATTTTCAGAACGCCCATCCTAGCAAGCAGGTGAACGTTCCATTTTTATGTGCCTACTGCACGTATGGGCGCGTAGCCCGAATATGCAGAATGTCAACACCCTACAGGATTTACCTATGAGGTGAGCCAGCGACATGACCGGCACCGGCCTTGGCAGCGCCCACGATGCCTGCTCGATTCAGTAACTTGGCCACAACTACTGGAGTGTTGACGTTCAGCAGTGGAACCCACTGGTCACTGTTGTCCGAAACACCGCCGCCAACGATGATGACATCCGGGTTGAGGAGTCGTTCGTATTCGCAAAGAACAGTTTCCACGCGCTTGGCCCAATCGGCGTAAGAAAGGCCTTCCCTCGTGCGCACGGCGGATGACGCAAGGTGTTCGGCCTCGGTGTCGTCGATAAGCAGATGCCCGAGCTCGCTATTGGCAAAGAGCTGACCGTTAGCTAGAAGCGCTGAGCCGATGCCCGTGCCAAACGTCAGAAACAAGGCAGAGCCGCGCTGTGCTTCGGGGCATCCGAAAGACACCTCCGCAAGCCCGGCTGCGTCGGCATCGTTGAGCACAGTGACATCGTGCTGCCCCAGCACGGTAGAGAAGAGCTCAACCACATCCGTGCCCACCCAGGTCGGGTCAATATTCGCCGCAGTGCGAGCAATGTTGCGGACAATCACGCTCGGAAGTGCAATCCCAACAGGGCCGGTCCATGCTGCTTGACGCGTTAACTGCGCGACGGCCTCTGCAATAGCGTTAGGGGTCGCCGATTGTGGCGTAGGCACCTCAAGTCTTTCACCGTGTAATTCGCCACTGTGAAGGTCGACAACCGCAGCCTTCAAAGAGGAGCCTCCAACGTCAACTCCAAAGCCGAACCGGGGAGAGGACTGGATCGTGCGTGGTGCGTGCGACTCGTTGTGTGGTTGAGGTGAGGTCATGTGCGCAGTGTACAAACTTGCACCCTTGTGCGGATGATGTCGAAAAAATGAGTTTCTACCAGCAAAGATGACAGAAGCATGGACGTGCTTTAGTATTCCGCTCAAATGTCGCGTGTAGAGGCGCGATCAAGCACGACGTTGAGCTGGAGGAACATCAAGCATGGCCACCGATTACGATGCGCCGCGCCGCCGCATGGACGACGACATCGAAACCGACTCCCTCGAAGGCCTGAAGGCAGCAGAGGTTGCAGGCAGCAGCATGGACGATGATGGGGAAATCGTTGAGCCTGTCGAGCCCCCGACGCAGGACCTCTCGGGTGAGGAACTCAATGTTGAGGTCAAGCCACGCCAGGAAGACGAATTCACCTGTGCGTCCTGCTTCTTGGTGCAAAAGAACAAGCGCCTCGCCTATGTCGAGGACGACGGCTCCAAGATCTGCCTCGACTGCGAGTAATTAGTACCAGGCGGCGCAAGCCGTTATCCGCTCCTCGCGGGGATTAGGAGCGGTCCTTAAGGCCCGGAACGAATGCATCAAGCACGGCTTCCGGGTCTTTTGCTGAAATGAGCCAATACGGCGTCGGATCCTCTGGGTCATCGAGCACGAGAAGAACATGCTCGGGCACCCACGACCGCGTGATGAGGAACGCTGCCGGATCGAGTTGCCTACCCAAAGCATTCTGGCGGGCGGAAGCCGGCACAACCGTCGCGCGGTCCACGACCGTACTGGGCAAGTTCGCATCCCCGGCGAGCAACCAGCGGGTCCCGTCAGGGTCCTGCTCAACGGTTAGGGTGTAGCGCGACAGCCATACTAAAAACCAGACCGCCAACGCGCCTGCGACAACAAAGCCGCCGACAAACCACCACATGTTGCGGTTCAGTGCGAGCTCGCCTGCGAGGAGCAGCGTCAGGCCTGCAACTGCAGCCCACCAGTACCAAGGCACCCATTGGCGCTCGGTATACAGCACTTTCGCTGCATCCGGAGCGGAAGTGTCGGAAGGATTCACTGGGTTCGTAGTCACCCCTCATACCTTAGGCATTGATATCGGAGGAACCCAGCTGCCGTATGGTTGGCAGCGTGGAAGAGCAACAATCAATCGCGCGTATCGACGACACCATCGGCCCAATCGCAGTTAAGCGACTTGACCCTGATTTGCCCTTGCCTCACCGGGCTCACCCGGAAGATGCCGGAGCTGACCTTTACTCCGCAGAGGATGTGATGCTCCAGCCAGGTGAGCGAGCGCTTATTGGCACAGGAATTGCGATTGCGCTTCCTGTAGGCACAGTGGGATTGATTCACCCGCGTTCCGGGCTCGCAGCAAAGCAGGGCTTGAGCATTGTGAATACTCCCGGAACCGTCGATGCAGGGTACCGGGGCGAGCTCAAGGTGTGCCTCATTAACACCGACCGGTCTGAGCCGATTGTCATCACACGTGGAATGCGTATCGCACAACTCGTCGTGCAACGTGTGGAACTGGCAAGCTTTCAAGAAGTGGACGAGCTCGATGAGACGGTCCGAGGCGCTGGCGGCTACGGATCGACTGGCACGAACTAACTCTGTGTCGCTCTGGGGGCTACAGTCTTTAGCGACGAAAACGTACTGAGAATTTAGAGGAGGTACCTGCAATGGCAATCTGGCCGTTCAGGAGGAAGAAGAAAGCCGAAACAACCCCGGAACCGCAGAAGGTTGTAGAGGAGTCAACCGCGGCACCGGCAGCGTCCGAGGCTGAGGCGCCCGAACCGGTTGCTGATACCCAGTCGGCATCTGCTACGGCAGATGCGCAGGTAGAGGCGCCGGAGCTTCGTGTGGCAGAAGGCGTGCAGGTCCTTACAGATTATGACCCGATCAATGGCTCCACGGGTCCGTTCGATGGCGATAACGTCAACATTGATGACTTTGACTTTTCGGACTTCTCCCAGGCCACGCTGAACCTCGGATCCATCCGGATTCCACTGCCGAAGGAATCCCAGGTCCAGGTGGAGATGGGCGAGCAGGGCCCCAAGATGGTTCACATCGTCACCCGCTTCGGCCGCCTGACCCCGGTGGCGTTTGCTGCTCCGCGAACCGGTGGTTTGTGGGAGGAATCTTCCGAAGAGATCATCGAAGGTATGCGTTCTGAGGGTATGCCCGTCGAAGTTGAGCAGGGACCCTGGGGTCAAGAGATCGTCGGAACCGGTACTAACGGCGTCATTCGAATCATCGGTGTGGAGGGGCCGCGCTGGCTCTACCGCGTGACACTTGCTGCTCCGTCCGGTTCGGAAGACCAGCTTGCGCAACTTGGTCGTGAAACGGTCGCGCGCTCGTTTGTTTACCGTGGCGACGACCCGATTCTTGCTGGAAACTCTCTCCCCGTTGTGCTTCCTGAGCAGCTGGCAAAGCAGGTGCAAGAGGCTGTGGAGGCGCGTGCTCAGCAGGCTCAGGGCGCTCAGGAAGCCCCCGCGGAGGGTAACCCGAACGTGCTGAGCGACGCGTTGCAGAAGATCATCGCTCAAAATGTCGAAGGCCAAAAGCAGCTCCGCGAATTCCGTGAGGCGCAGCGCGCTCAGCGCCAAGCCGGACGCGGTAAGTCCGAGTAGCTGTGACTGACGAGATTACTGCCGGCCTCGTGCTGAAGTTGTCTGTGAGGGCAATGGCGCACGGGGGAGAAGGCATCGCCGACGCCCCAGACGGGCGCGTCGTTTTCATCGCGGGCGCAATTCCCGGCGACACGGTTGAAGCGCGACTGACCCGTGTGAAAAAACGCTGGGCACGTGCAGAGCTTGTCAGAGTAGTGGATCCATCGCCTCACCGGGTCAGATCGGCTTGTCCTGCGGCAGCAGCAGGTGCGGGGTGCTGCGACTTCGCGCACATTGACCCGGCGGTACAGGTATCGCTCAAACGCGACGTTCTTCTTGGCCAACTCGGTGCGCTTGCGAGCAAGAGTGGTGTTGTCGAGGCGGATGTCGTCGAGAAGCAATTGCGGGTTGTGGAGCTTGAACCCAGAACTGGTTGGCGCACCCGTGTCCGCATGGGCGTTGACCCGCAAGGACGAGCCGGAATGCGTGCACTGAAATCGACAGACGTTGTCGGTGGTGTCGTGTGTAGTCAGGTCGCGCCGCAAGTGCTCGACGGCATCATTGGCGACGACGCGGCTCGATACACGCCCGGCAGTGAGATTGTGGCGGTCGTGGATGCCCGCGGGAAACGTCACGTTGTGGAAACACAGTCGGCGCAGCGTGGCCGACGCGTTGAGCGTATTCACAAGGTGCTTGAAGGCCCGGGGTTGGTCACCGAGGTGGTAGACGGTCACGAGTTTTCCTTTCCCCCGACAGCATTTTGGCAAGCGCACCTCAACGCGGCGCAAACCTATAGCGACCTCATTAAAGAATGGGGAAGCGACAACTACACGCACCGTAACGGATGGGATCTGTACGGAGGCGTTGGTGCATTTGTGCCTGCGATCAATGAGGCAATCGGCGGCGGCAGGATCGACAGTGTTGATTACTCCGCTTCGGCGACGGCGAACCCACAGCCAGTGGAAGACGAGTTTGATGTGCATCGCCACAATGTGAAGGTGGAAGTTGGAATCAGCGAGCTTCCGGCTCCGGGACTTGTTGTCTTAGATCCGCCTCGGTCAGGGGCAGGGCGTGATGTCGTCGACAAGATTGCGCAAGCGGCTCCAGAACGCATCATTCACATCGGTTGTGATCCAGCAACCTTTGCGCGCGACCTCGCAGGCTTTGGCGCGCACGGATTTAGAGTCGAGCACATTGCTCTTATCGATGCTTTTCCCAATACTCACCATTTTGAGGTCATGGCATCACTTGTGCCTGACCACAATAGTGGTGCGGAGGAATAGGGCCAACCAATTTCGGAGTGTAAGCTGACCAGAACCGATTCCGCACTACGCAACGTGCGGAAACCATACGGGAACACCGCAGATGCGGACCGCATCGCGGCGAAAAACCTGAAGGAGAGCGACAGGATAGTGGGACTGCTCGAGCATATTGAGACACCGGCAGACGTGCAGAAGCTCGCGCCGAGCCAGCTCAACGCGCTCGCGGACGAGATCCGGCAGCTGCTCATCCAGAAAGTGTCAGCAACCGGAGGACACCTCGGACCGAACCTCGGCGTTGTTGAGCTGACACTGGCGCTGCATTACGTTTTCGATTCCCCGAACGACCCAATCATCTTTGACACGTCGCATCAGTCGTATGTGCACAAGATTTTGACTGGACGTGCGAACCAGTTCGATTCCTTGCGCAAGAAGGGCGGTCTTTCTGGGTACACGTCGCGATCTGAATCAGAACACGACTGGACCGAATCTTCCCACGCCAGCGCCTCGCTGTCCTATGCGGACGGTCTTGCCAAAGCGAAGGAACTCACCGGTAATTCGGACGATCACGTCATCGCAGTTGTCGGTGACGGAGCGCTCACAGGTGGCATGTGTTGGGAAGCACTCAACAACATCGCGGCTGGAAACCGCAACGTCGTCATCGTGGTTAACGACAACGGCCGTTCGTACTCTCCGACGATTGGCGGGCTGGCCAATAACCTGACCAAGCTCCGTGACCAGCTTGCCGCTATTCGGATCCAGCCTGGCTACGACGAGGTCATGGAGTCTGGGAAAAAGACCCTCAAATCTATGGGGTGGGTCGGAGAGAAGACCTTTGATGCGTTGCATGCGCTCAAGGAGGGCGTGAAGTATCAGGTTCTTCCAACCGAAATGTTCCCGGACCTTGGTATGAAATATGTCGGTCCAGTCGAGGGGCATGATCTCAAGGCACTGCTCAACGCCTTTAAGTATGCCAAGCGCTACGAGGGGCCGTTGATCGTGCATGTTGTCACTGAGAAAGGCCACGGTTTCGCCCCGGCAGTCAATGACGTAGCCGACCAGATGCACTCTACCGGCGTGATCGACCCTGTAACAGGAAAAGCACTGGCCACCTCTAAGCCAGGTTGGACCGCCGCTTTCACCGAAGAGCTGCTTCGCGCAGGCCACGAACGCGATGACATCGTTGCGATCACTGCGGCAATGGCGGGGCCAACCGGTCTGCAGCCATTTGGTGAGCAGTTCCCAGACAGGTTCTTCGATGTGGGGATTGCGGAACAGCACGCAGTGACGTCTGCCGCTGGTATGGCACTCGGTGGATTGCACCCAGTTGTGGCGATTTACTCGACTTTCCTCAATCGTGCTTTTGACCAGTTGCTTATGGATGCAGGTTTGCTCCACCAGCCGGTTACGTTAGTGCTGGACCGTGCAGGCGTAACTGGCTCCGACGGCGCAAGCCATAACGGTGTTTGGGATATGGCGATCGCATCGATCGTCCCGGGTGTCCGTATCGCCGCACCTCGAGACACTCAGTCGTTGCGCGAAGAGTTCAGGGAGGCCCTTCTTGTCGACGACGCCCCGACGATCGTACGGTTCCCGAAGGGCTCTGCCGGCCCGACGATCCCGGCACTGCGAAACGTCGGCGGTGTAGATATCCTCGCCGAACCCACAGGTGATAGCAGCGATTCAGAAATCGACGTGCTACTCGTTGCCGTCGGCGCATTTGGTCAGGCCGCGCTCGAGATTGCAGATGCGCTTGTCGACGACGGTATCCGCGTAACTGTTGTCGATCCCCGTTGGATCATTCCGGTCAACGCCGCGCTGTGTGACCTGGCTGTCGAAGCTGACATGGTTGTGGTCTATGAAGACGGCATCATTCGAGGCGGCGTCGGATCTGCTATCGCTGAGGCGTTTTCGGCAGCAGAGGTGGACACACCGCTACGCCAACTCGCGTTTCCGGATGTGTTCCCCCTGCACGGGTCCCGCGACGAAATCCTCGAGGAGTATGGACTCGATGCGGAGTCTGCCGCCCTGCAGATTAGAGAGTGGGCACAGCGACTCGCTGACAGCGAGTAAGGCGCTATTGAGCGCGCTTCCTGCGACGGCGACGTGCTGCAGCTCGCCCAGATGACGGGGTTTTGCCCTGCGGGATTCCTGCTGCTTTCGCTTCAGCTTGGGCCCGTGCGAGCAGCGGTGCCGTAAGGGCGATCTGCCATGGGCGTGCCCCAGCACGCTTCAGTTGCATAGCAGCAGCGTCAGTGCTCCATACGGCGTCGGAGTCTGGGGCGGTCCACATAACTTGTCGCAGCACTGCAGAAGAGAGCAGCATATCTGGACGGATGTTTTGTTGCGCCGCCACTTCAGATACGTACTTTCGCGCCGACTGCAATGCGTGCCAGGAACGTGGGTAGTCGTGTTCCCACACAATTTTTGCGGGAGGGTCAGTCGGTGCAGGCTGCGCGGGGGTTGGCCATTGTTCGGGGTTCTCAGCGAGCGCCTGTTCGACGAGACTAAACCAGAATTTGGCTTTCGTTGTATTGAGCGATCGGTAGCGCAGGCAGTTTCGTAGTTCCCATGGGGAGGATGGCACAGTACGAGCGATGGTGACGATTGATTCGCTCGAGAGCATGTGACCGGGAGAGATGTCTTCTTTTCGGCAATGCTCGTCGCGGGCGGTCCACAGCGTTTTAGCGAGCTGCAGGCTCCTGGCGGAGCGTAGCCCTGACACTCCCTTCATGTCACGCCATGTCTCATTAAAGGGTGCGTTGTCCGGTCCGAGCTCGTTGACAATCCGCTCAAACTCCTGCTCGGCGAACGAAAGCTTGCCTTCGTTGTCCAATTGCTCGGCGAGAGCCTCTGCGAGATCGTGGAGGTGTGCGACATCTAACGCGGCGTATTCTTGCCACGTTGGTGGCAGAGGTGTGGTGGACCAGTCCTCGTGGCCGTGACCTTTTTTAAGTTCTACTCCCACGAAGTGCTGCACCATCGCCGCCAAATTTGGCCTATTAAACCCTGCGAAGCGGGATGCGAGTTCTGTGTCAAAGATTGTGCCTGGGTAGAGACCGAGCATTGCGAGCGACTTAAGATCATCGACGGCAGCGTGGATAATCCAGTCCTCACCGTTGATGACGGGAGCGAGGGCATCATGAAGCGCGTCCCGGTTGCCTTCCGGGGCGAACAGGTACGTATCGGTATCTCGTCGATAAATCTGCACGAGGAACGCTCGGTCGTCATAACGAAATGACGCTGCGCGCTCGGTATCGATGGCGTAAGCGCCTCGACCTTCTGCCAATGCCGCCGCTGCGCGAGAGAATTGCTCGGGAGTTTCTACGAGGTGGTACTGCACCTGGGATGTCATGTTGCGTAAGTATGCCCTAGCGTGCGTTGAGCTGTGTCACACCCTCTGGTGGAAGCCCGGCAACATGTGCCAAAACCTTGGAAAAAGCCTCGACGTGGCTCTTCAAGTCGATCCCCTCAGCAGTCCAGGAGGCGCGCATCTCCAACTGGTATGCGCGGGGAGGTCCACCGATCTCACCGAAGCGTACTGATGCGGTCGACGTAACCGTGCCGCCAAGATTGGTGAACCCAGCACTGGTCTCCGCGAGCGATTCATTGAGCCACTGCCAAGCGACGTCAGGTAGCAACGGGTCTGACGCCACAGCATCATCCATGTCCGCTTGGATATAGGCCACCAGCCGCATGGTGCCCTCCCAGGCCTCCTCGGCGGCAGGGGAGTGCAGCAGGATTAGTCGGCCGAAAGCATCGCCTTCTGAATCGACCGGGATGTTGTCACCGTCCTCGTTCGGGTGGACTACTTCGAGCCCCACAGCATGGCTAAACGGTGCTGGTCGCTGCGGCGGTCGGATAGTCCCGAGGGAAATCTCAGGACGAAGCTGGGCTGCATGCATTGACTCGACGGCCTTAGAAAAATCCGCCGGCCAGTTCTCGTTTGCGCCTTCCCCGAGCGTATCCGCACTATGTGTGGAGGTCTGGGGGGTGGTGTCCGGATTCATCACACGCATAAAGGTATAGACCCGTTGCGTGTGGTGGGGGAGGCGCGCCGACATATCGTCGAGACGCAATGTGCGACAGCGTAGACTCATTACGACTTTAGTTTGATCTGCCGTATCGGCAGGGAAGGAGCGTCATCATGGCCAAGCTTGACTTTGCGAAACTCAACGCCACGCAGCGTTATCTGCAGTTTGCAGTGTTCCGTGCAATTCCCGGTGCTCTTGGGACGGAACGTACTCGTATCATCGAAGAAGCGCAGGCTTTCTTCCGCAAGCTTGAAGAAGAGGGCGTCGTTGTTGTTCGTGGCATCTACGACAACACCGGCATTCGTGCTGATGCAGACTTCATGATCTGGTGGCACGCAGAAGAGTTTTCCGACCTACAAAAGGCACTGGCTGATTTCCGACGTGAGACTGCGTTCGGTCAGCTCGTTGAGGTGAGCTGGCTTGGCAACGGTTTGCACCGTCCTGCAGAGTTCAACAAGTCCCACCTGCCGAGTTTCATTATGGGGGAGGAACCGGGTGACTGGATCACGGTCTACCCCTTCGTTCGCTCGTATGACTGGTACATCATGGACCCCCAGAAGCGTCGCCGAATTCTTTCTGAACACGGCCAAGCCGCCCGCGACTTTGCGGACGTGCGCGCGAACACCGTCGAGGCGTTTACGCTCGGCGACTACGAGTGGATGCTGGCATTTGAGGCGCCAACGCTCGAGCGCATTGAGGCCCTGATGAAGACGATGCGCTACACCGAGGCCCGCCTGCACGTGCGCGAGGAGGTTCCGTTCCAGACCGGACGTCGCGTCAGCGACATCGCGGAGATCATCAACATCCTGCCGTAGGCCGGATGAGGCCCTAGGCCTCTTCCAGCGTCAGGCTAATGGAGTTGATGCAGTAACGCAGGTCGGTGGGGGTGTCAAAACCCTCGCCGGCAAACACGTGGCCGAGATGAGAGCCACAGTTCGCGCAGAGTACTTCCGTACGGATCATTCCGTGAGAGCGGTCTTCGCGCTCAATAATCCGATCGCCCGCCAGTGGGGAAAAGAATGCTGGCCACCCGCAGTGTGCGTCGAACTTTTCTGAGGACCGAAACAGTTCCTCACCACATGCTCTACAACGGTAGACACCTTCAGTGGTGGTGTTGGTGTATTCGCCCACACCGGGTGCCTCGGTGCCGGCCTCCCGCAGGACCCGAAACTCTTCAGGGCTAAGTTTTTCTCGCCACTGTGCTTCGGTGAAGTCCTTGTAATTTGGTTTGGATTCGCTCATTGTCGCGTCCTCTCCTTTTGTGGCGCCGATGTGATTTGAGTAGACCATACCCACGATGCCACCGCGACAATAAACACGGCCCATCCAAATGTGGGAAGAAAAGTGTTCAGCCACCGTCCAAGCAGTATCGCGTCAGGCGTAACCCAACTCAGTGGCGCGAGACATAAAACGGCGCCCAGCCACGTTGGCCAAGTGTGCAGGGGGCTGGCGCGGTGAAACACAGTAAACAGGGCGGGGAAGAGCATCATCGAGTAGTACGCCTGTCCGAGTGAGGACAGTAGGCATACGCCTGCGAGCAGGACGCCGGTGCTCAGGGTCAGCCAAAGCCATTCGTCGCTATAACGCCAGCGGGCTAAACCAATGATCGCCGCCGCAACAGCAGATGCAGCGACGACAAAGAGGATGGTGTGCGCCCAGGCAGGCATACCGAAATAGACGGCAAAACCTGCGAGCGAAGAGTTGGCATAGTCGCGTGTGATGCCTAGATACGGCACAACAACGCCGATGTAGTCGCGAGCACCTGGAGTCAGCGGCCAGGCAATGACGTTGAGGAATACAGGTACGGCGACACCGCTAGCAACTACCTTCCACCGCATTTTCATCAGTGGCAGTACGAGAAGCGGAGCGAACATTGGCTTGACGACGACCGCCAGCCCGAGCACGATACCCGCACCGACATCACGCCTAGCGAGAAACAACGCGATAAACGCAGTCAGGGCGAGAAGCAGTACGCCGTTGATGTTCGAAAACACCAAGGTATTTGTCACGGCTTCCGTCATAAATGCAAGGGCTAATGCGATTGGAAGCACCGGGTGAGACATGCGGAAGCCCGCTAGCCGCGTAAGCCATGTGACTGCAGCAATAATGCAAAGCGCGTTGAACAGGATGAAAAATGGCCTCGCGCTTTCCATACTTGGAAGCATCCCAAGAGGAGAAAGTAGCAGCGTAGCACCCGGGTTATAGAGGTAGTGCGGGTCAACGTGCTCGTAAATCTCGTTGTACACAGGTACTCGGTCGACGAAGCGGCGTGCCGCCGACCAGACCGTAGTGAAGTCGTCGGTCACCGATCCGGTGCGTGCGAGGACAAAAAGCCTGTGCACGATCAAGATGACTGCCAGTGGCCAAGCCAAAGCACCTGCGCCTCGAAGCGTGGAGGTTGGTACCTCCGCGTGGGAACGCGTCGCGACGGGCGCTGGGGCGACCCAAAAATCATGGAGGCGAGTTTGCAACATCACGGGTGATACCGTACCGGCTCGATTAGCCTTTTCGGTCCCGCACCCTTCGGTAACGGCAAAACAGCAGGGAATCGCTTGTTGCTTTAACCGACTCGAGAACAAAGGGGATGTTGCGATCGTCGTCACTGTGCCCGAACAACCTCACTTCAGAAGGCTGCAGCACTGCGTGAGGGCTGATGGTGTAATGAAATACGTCTACCGCGTCTTCATTCAGCATCTGGGTGTTGAGCTGTGGACCTCCCTCGCAAACGATGCGGGACATACCGTGCATGTGCAGCGCTTCAATTGCTGTTCGCATGGAGTCATCTACGAGCGGGAGGATGCTGCCACCAGCCTCGGTGATGTCATGTGCGCGAGCAGCAACCTCAGGTGTATCGAGCATATCCTGGGGGACGGCGAATATCGGCGCTGCGAGACTATTGGAGAAGAGCTGCGAGGACGTATCAAAACCGAGGCTGCGGCTTAACACCACAATCGGAGGCGCGACAGACTGCCCGTTTTCCTTCCGTTGTTGCTGTTTCTCTGGCGAGACTCGCGCACCGAAGTAGTCTTCCTTTCGTACCGTTTCCGCACCAACGAGCACTGCATCAGACCACACGCGAAGGGCGTTGAGCAATGCGAAATCGGTCGCATTTCCCAAGCCGGCAGATGCTCCCTCGATTGCGGCAACCCCGGTGAGCGAAGCAATACCAATCAAGCGTGTCTCGCACTCCCCAGGTGGAAGAACCGGCCCAATCAATACCTGCGTGTCGATCGAGTCGGGAAGCTGGTCTGAGGTGTTGGGGGTAAGCATCGTCGTTAATTGTAAAGCGGTTTTGTTTCTGGCCTCGTGGTTTTGGAACGTGGTGGGTTGAAGCTGATCAGCTTCGGTGAAAGCGTGAGCTGATGCGTGCTCCCGTAAGCGCCAAACCAGCGCAGGTGAGCACGCCGAGCGCCATCGCAGCGGCTGGGTTTGGGCCGAGCGCAACAAGTGGTGGAACGAGTCCACCGATAATGAATTGGAAGAACCCCATGACACCGGTTCCGGCTCCGGTACCGATGTCTCGCACTTCCTCGATAGCGAGAGCGGAAGCATTCGCCATGATGAATCCCGCCATCGCGGAGAGGATTGCGATAAAAGGAATCATTGCGGTGCTTGGACCCAAAATGGAAAATGCGAGGAGTATCGCACCCACTGTGAGATCAACTCCGAGTGCGACGGTAAGGAGCGCGCGCGGCTGGTGCCGCTTGAGCAGCCGCATGTTGAGCGTGTTGCTCAGTGGAATGAGCAACGCGATGCTCCCGAAGACGAGAGAGAATGTGGTTGGGCTCAGACCGAGCTGCAATTGGAGGACTAGGGGAGAAGCCGCGATGTAGGAAAAGAGCGTGCCAAAGCCCAAACCTGCAGCCACCATGTATCCAGTGAACGCGGGACGTTGTAGACAGCGCCCCATCCGCGGAAACATCTGGCGCAAGGTGCCACTTGTCCGCTTGTGGGAGGGCAGCGTCTCGGGAACGAGCCACAAAGCGACAACGAGCTGCGCAAGATTGACTGCAGCGATTGTCCAAAAAACGCCGCGCCAGGTGAATGCGGGAATGATGAGGCCACCAAGCACCGGGGCGATTGCAGGCATAAACCCGGAGATCGCCATGAGCGCTGAAAGTCCGCGCGCGGCTTGTTTTCCGTGAGCAATGTCGGGGACGACAGCACGAGCAACGACGATCGCGCATCCACCTGCGAGGCCTTGGAAGAAGCGGGCGCAAATGAGGAATGCGATGGAATCGGCTAGCGCGCAAGCCACCGAGGCAACAAGGGCAACGGCGGAAGCCACAATAATGACAGGCTTTCGTCCGGTCCCGTCGGAAATCGCCCCAAACAAGAGATTGCCAAGGGCCATACCGAGCATGAACCCGGTAATGGTCATCTGGGCAAATGAGTGTGACGTCGACAAACTCGTCGCAAGCTCTGGCATGCCCGGGAGGTACATGTCGATGCCCAGGGGGCCAGAGGCGGTAAACAAAGCCAGCGCGGCGAGGAGGCCACCAGAAAGTTTCTGCACGCCGGTAGGATAGCCGCTCCGGATTTTGGTGAAGCGATGCCTATTGAAGTCTCATGACCATTGCAGTGAGCGAGAACAGCAGAGGCAACAATCGGGGGAGCTGCACACACAGATTCGCTAATAGGTTGGGAACAGGCATAGCGTGGCTATCATGCAGTTGCCAAAGTACGGTCCGGCGTGGGCCGGTGCCTTGATGGGCACTTCAATTGCCTCCACCTTGTCTGGTTTGCATGGCTTTCGTCTCTGCCAGATCGCGTTCGCCCTGTGTGCCGCTGTGTTGCTTGCGGTTTTTACGGTGGGCGCTCGACATGAGCCTCCTCGCCACCAAAATATGGCGGCGTGGGGCATGTACACGATGGGGCTACTGTCTTGCGGCTCAGCGTGGACCGCGCTGACCGGTAACGATGGATTCCAGTTGGCCAGTTGGTGGATCGGTGCACCGCTTTCCGCACTAGTGTGTTTGTGGCAGCTTTGGGCGTTTTGGAAGCGACCGAGCCTCTATGGAAAACCTGCGTTTCCCTGGGGCCTTGCGTTGGTCACGCCAATGGTGGCCGCAACGTCTGGAGGGCAGCTATCCGATGAGCATGGAGCGCTCTACCACTATGTCGGTGTGGTGTGTTTCTGGCTCACGTTGACAACGGCAATTCCGCTGTTTGCCTATTGCTTTTGGTCATTCATGCGCCACCGTTACCACCCAAGTGGCGCAGCCGCAGGTACAGCCTGGATCCCACTAGGCGTCGTCGGGCAATCGACGGCCGCATCTACAGTGCTTTTCGACGCCCACCTCTACGGCATTGTCATGTTCGTGATCGGAGTGCCGTGTTCTGAAGTGTCCCAGGTTTTGTTCCGTTTGAGTAGA